>NZ_JBFBBE010000010.1:0-59120 GCF_040682555.1 Streptomyces sp. NPDC051172 | reverse complement strand
CGGAGGGCCTGACCGCGGTCGGCGTGGTGGGCGGAGCTCGCTGGTCGGAGGCCCGTCGGCGCGACTGAACACGTGTTCGTGCCGTCACTCGTACGGGTCAATCTGGGCGTCCCGGACAACGTTGACGCGATCCGGACACATCCGGCGGGTCAAAGCAGTGTCCTAACCACACGTCACTCGGTTAGATGAGTGTGGACACCAGAACACCCCGCACGCCCCCGGGGGACGGCCCGTCGGGATTCGATGACGCTCCCGCGCTGAGCATGGTGAAGGTGCCGAGCGATCCGGCGCAGGTCATCGTCAATCATGCGAGCTTCCGTGTGCAGCTCGGCGCCTCGGCCCGCACCCGATCGCCGCGGATCGCACGGCACTTGACCGCCACCCAGGACGCCGCCCGCACGCCCGCCGCCGGTACCGCCGCGGGCCGAGCGGGCGCGGGCGCCCGCCGCCGGCCGGTCGTCTGGAGCGGCAGGTCGGCCCCCGACGACACCGGCGCGCACCGCCTGCTCCAGGCCGTGCGCGGCGGCAGCGTCCGCCACGGCGACGACCAGTCCGTCGACGCAGGAGCCACCCAGGTCATCCCGCGCGTGGAGGTCGGCGGCTACGACGAGGCCTACGACGAGCTGGAACAGACCGTGGAGACCCCGATCGTCGGCGCCCAGCGCGGCCGCCCCGTCGACGACATCGTCGGCACCCGCCTCCTCCCCGGCATGCGCACCGCCGGCAGCGGATACGACGAGGAACGGGCCTACGGCGGCCAGGAGTTCGAGGACTTCGACGAGACCGACGAGTTCGACGACCCCGAGGGGTTCGACGACTCCGACGAGTTCGGCGAATTCGACGAGGACGCCGAGCGGCCCGCCAAGCGCCACGGCGTCGACCCGGCACGGCACGCCTACTACCCGGGCCGCCGTATGAACCTCGGCGTCGTCCTGCTGCCCCTGCGCATCTTCCTCGGCTTCATCTCCATCTACGCCGGCATGGGCAAGCTGTGCGACCCCGTCTACTTCGACGGCGGCAAGCGCGGCTCCATGGTCAAGTGGCTCAACACCCTGCACCCGTGGGAAGTCGCCGAGCCGCTGCGGCAGTTCGCCCTGCAGCACCCGGTCGGCGCCGGCCTCGTCATCGCCTTCGCGCAGGTCGTCGTGGGCGTGCTCACGGTCCTGGGCTGCTGGCAGCGGGTCGCCGCCGTCTTCGGCGCACTGCTGTCGGCCGCGCTGATCGTCACCGTCAGCTGGAAGACAGTTCCCGCCTACGACGCCCCCGACATCATCTACCTCGCCGCCTGGTCCCCGCTGATCATCGCCGGCGCCCCCGTCTACTCCGTCGACGGCCGCCTGGCCGGCAGCGCCTGGCGGCGTCTGGGGCCCTCCTCCGACATCTGGGACCTGCGCGCCTACGTCCTGCGCCGCGGCGCCCTCATCACGACGATCGTGACCGGCCTCACCCTGCTCGTCGGCTCGCTGCTCGGTGGTGCGGTCCGCGACGCCGATCGTGTGATCGTCCCCGGTCCCGGCGAGGCCCCGCGCAACGAACTGCCGGGATCCCCGCTCCCGCAGGAGCCGCACAAGCGGCACAGCCAGTCGCCCTCGGCCTCGCACACGCCGACCCACGGCGCCACCGCCGGTTCCACGCCCTCCGGCGCGGCGACCACGCCGGGCGCCACCGCGACCGGCGGAGCCCCCAGCCAGACCCAGGGCACAGCGGGCCGCACCCCGCGCCAGCACTCCTCACCGTCCGGCGGCGCCCCCAGCACCAGCTCCGGCCCCACCTCCGGCGGCGGAGACGGCGGCACAGGCTCCGGCGGCTCCTCCTCCGGCGACCCGGGCCTGGTGGGCGGCCTGCTGGGCTGAGCCAGGCCGACGGCCACCGGGTCCATACAAAGGGGCCCCGCACGGAAAACGGGCGGGGCCCCTTTGGCGTACGGCCACTGCAGCGGCTTTTGAGGGGCGCGGGGCTGTATCGATTTACGGCTCCGCCGCGTGGGCGCGACACGCCCCCACCGGCCCGCAGCCGAAAGACAACCGCACTCCCCGAGCTCTCACCCGCCCCAAAGCGCTCTCACCGCCCCAGAGCGGCCAGCTCCTTCGCTGCCTCCGTCAGATCCTTCGCCGTATCGATGGCGCGCCAGTACGCCCCCTGCGGGATCGTGAACCCGGCCAGCCGCCGCTCACGGGCCAGATGAGGGAAGGTCGTCCGCTCGTGGTCCCCCCGCTCCGGAAGCAGCTCAGCGAACTCGGAAGAGAAGACGTACACACCCGCGTTGATCTCGAATGTCGACGGCGGCGCCTCGATGAAGTCCGTGATGTGTCCGAAGCCGTCCGTCTTCACCGCGCCCCAGGGGATGCGCGGCCGGGCCAGGGCCAGCGTCGCGACCGCGTCGCGCTCCGTGTGGAAGTCAGCCATGTCCCGCAGCGAGAAACGGGTCCAGATGTCGCCGTTGGTGGCGTACCAGGGCCGGTCCGGGTACGGGAGATGGGCGGCGGCGTACTTCAGCCCGCCGCCCCGTCCGAGCGGCTCCGTCTCGACGACCGTCGTCACCCTCACCGGCAGGTCGGCGGACTTCAGCCAGTCCTGCAGCACCTCGGCGAGATGGCCGCAGCTGACCACCACGTCCGTCACGCCCTCCTCGGCCAGCCAGACAAGCTGATGGCCGATGATCGGAGTCCCCGTACCGGGGATCTCGACCATCGGCTTGGGCCGGTCGTCGGTGTACGGACGCAGCCGTGAGCCCTGGCCACCGGCCAGGACGACGGCTTGAACGGGGCGGGACGCGGCGCTCGGATGGGTCATGACCGAACTGTACGGTGCGTCCCGCCCGCGTCCGGAGCCTGCAGCCGTTCCTTAATCAGCCGTTACCCTCCTCCGAACCGTTCGTAGCGTCCGCTGCGGAGGAGGGACGGGTTCCGTCTCAGCTGAGCGCGGCCGCGACGCCCGAGGCGAAGGACGTGTCGCAGACCGGGCGGGCGTACGACTGGGCGCGTGTGGGGCCGTACATGCGGACCGCGGCGCGGCCCAGGGACCGGGCGATGGACACACAGTGCTTTGCGAGCGACGGGCGCTCGCTCACGGCCTGCTGCAGGTGCGTGAGGACCGTGCCCGGGTCCTCCTCCTGGAGCTCGCCCAGGAGCTTGTCGCGCAGCACATCCTCGGGGGCGCGGTGGGCGGCCTTGGCGTCAGAGGCGATGTCGGACGCGTCCGAGGCGGTGAGCACCGAGTCCGAGGGGTTTCCCGTCCAGTTGACTCGGGTGACCGCGAGGGTCCCGGAAAGCACCAGGACGACGGGCAGGACAAGGGCGAGCGTGCGGCCGATCCGGCGGGCGGGGCCCCGGCCGCGTCGCGTCTGTTGGTTAGTGGAGTGCTTCACGCGAGTGAGAGTAGCGCCAAGTGATGATTTGGCGACATTTAGTAATCAATTCGAGGGACGAAAAGCCGCTTCGGATCGGGCGCGAAGTTGACGCACGCTGCTCGAAATGACCGATGTGCCGGGGTAAATATCGACAACAAGAGAGGCCCCGCAGGGGTCTGCGGGGCCCATCTTCGTCAACCTGGGTGAATTACCCGGGATGGGTGTTTCGGGAGTTGCCGGTCGGCCGAGTGGCCTCAGTCGGTGAGACGCTCACCCGTGGAGGTCGAGAACACGTGGGTCTCGCCCGGGCGGGGCACCACGTGCAGGGTCGAGCCCTTCTCCGGCACCCGGCGGCCCTCGACACGGACGACCAGGTCCTTGGTCTCGCCGCCGACCTCGGCGGTGCCGTAGACGTAGCCGTCGGCGCCGAGCTCCTCGACGACGTTCACGGAGACCGCGAGACCGGCCGGCTTGTCCTCGGTGTCCTTCGACAGGGCGGAGGCGGCGGCGCCGCCCTCCTCGACGATGTCGAAGTGCTCGGGGCGGACGCCGACGGTCACCGTCTTGTCACCCTTGTCGGTGGCGGCCTTGAGGGCGTCACGGTTGACCGGGACGACGCTGTTGCCGAACTTCACACCGCCGTCGGTGATCGGCACCTCGACCAGGTTCATGGCGGGGGAGCCGATGAAGCCGGCGACGAAGAGGTTGGCGGGCTTGTCGTACATGTTGCGCGGCGAGTCGACCTGCTGGAGCAGACCGTCCTTGAGCACGGCCACGCGGTCGCCCATCGTCATGGCCTCGACCTGGTCGTGGGTGACGTAGACGGTGGTGATGCCGAGGCGGCGCTGCAGCGACGCGATCTGCGTACGGGTGGACACACGGAGCTTGGCGTCCAGGTTCGACAGCGGCTCGTCCATGAGGAAGACCTGCGGCTCACGCACGATGGCGCGGCCCATGGCGACACGCTGGCGCTGACCACCGGAGAGGGCCTTCGGCTTGCGGTCCAGGTACTCGGTGAGGTCGAGGATCTTCGCGGCCTCTTCGACCTTCTTGCGGATCTCGGCCTTGTTGACGCCGGCGATCTTGAGCGCGAAGCCCATGTTGTCGGCGACGGTCATGTGCGGGTACAGCGCGTAGTTCTGGAACACCATGGCGATGTCCCGGTCCTTGGGCGGCAGGTGCGTGACGTCGCGGTCACCGATGCGGATGGCGCCGGCGTTCACGTCCTCGAGCCCCGCGAGCATGCGGAGCGAGGTGGACTTGCCGCAGCCGGACGGACCGACGAGGACGAGGAACTCGCCGTCCCCGACTTCGATCTCCAGACCGTCGACGGCGGGCTTCTCGGTGCCCGGGTAGATCCGGGTCGCCTTGTCGAACGTAACAGTGGCCATGGTGATGGGCCCCCTTCTACCGGCAGGAACGTGCCGGACGATCCGTTGTAGGAAGGTGGTGTAGTCCACGAGGGTGAACTGGCTCAGGACGCTACCTGGCGTTCGCCTGCTCTGTCAGTACCTCCGGGCCTGTGAACTTCGCGGAAATTTTCGACAGGGGCCGGCCGGGACCTGGGTACACTGCACGGGCACGCACGCGAAGCCTGCGTGCAGGCCTCCTTAGCTCAGCTGGTCAGAGCGCCGCTCTTGTAAAGCGAAGGTCGTCGGTTCGAATCCGACAGGGGGCTCTGGAAGGCCGGCTCCGACCTGGGGGTTGTCCCAGGCGACACGCGCCATTCGGCCTCGGACTCCGCGTCCGGGGCCGTTTGCGTGAGCGGTGCGTGAGCGGACGCGCCGCCACGGACCGGCTGGGCGGCGGATTCCTCGGCATCCGGCGATCTTCTCCAGCAGCTCCGAGACCTGCGCCGGTCACGGCCGAAGCCGCCGGTAGGACAGGACGTTCCTACCGGCGGCCCCGGGGAGTTCAACCGTTGCCAGGGCCACCGTCCCTGCACCGGTCGATTGCGTTGCATCCCCGGGTGTAGTGGTTCGCCTGTTGGGCCGGGAGGTGGAGGTCCGTGTCGACGCGGAGGTTGGCCGCCGGGTCGCCGTACGGGTTGTAGCGGTAGTTGGGGTCGTAGTTGGGGTTCGCCACCCAGCGGTCATGGGTGAAGGTGAGGCTCTGCAGCTGGAGGTAGGTTCCCTGCGTCCGCGCCGTCATGTCGTAGATGTGCACACCGGTGATCGCCTGGGGCGGAATCTCATGGAAGAAGGCCCATTCGTCCTGGCCCCGGTAGGTGTTGGCCATGTTCGGGTCCCCGCGGAGCTGGTCGGGAACGTGCAGGACGACGCCGGCGAACTGCGGGTTGATCGTGTAGACGAAGGTCCTGGCTTCGACGACGCCGTGCTCGCAGTGCGACGTGACGAGCCATCCGACGACCGGGATCATCTGGCCGATGGTCCAGCCCGCTCCCTGGCAACGCGGCTGGTTGGCCTGGTCGGCGAGGTTCTGCATCCCCTGGCTCCGGGCGAACGTCTCCGAGACGTCCTGCGAACCCGACGTGGAGACGTAGCCGCTGTCGTTGGCGCCCGCTCCGCCGTGGACATGGCTGACGAGGTCGTAGTTCGTTCCCCGGGCCGTGAAACCGTTGGCGAAGATGTCGTTCGGGCTCCGGGAGTCGCCGCGGTACAGCACACCGGGCAGCTGGCCCTGCGAGAAGCCGTTGGCGGGCTCGTCCTGCGCGCCGGCCGGGCCGGTGGTCGTCACGAGTGCGCCGGTGGCGACCAGCGCCACCATCAGGAACTGCAGGACGAGGAGGAGGGGCCTGGGCAGCCGGCGCTGCGTCTGCGGCCGAGGCGTGCCGCGCTGGGGGGGCCGCCGCTGTGGGGGGATGGGACATTGCTGGTTCTCCAGAGCTCGGTCTGCCGGATCCGGCCTGACCGCACCGAGACTGGCGAGCGGAGAGTTGATCGTCAGCACCTTTTATCGGGGTAATCAATTCCGCTTTATTGGGCAATCGATTCCGTGCGGAGCGGCTGCAACGCCGCAAATCGCCGGAGCCGGTGACGTGATGGCTGGTGGCCGACGAGTTCAAGCGGCGCGGAGTCCGGCTGGTTCTGGGCGCCGGCGCGGACGGGGTGAGGTGTGTCGACGGCCGGCTCAGGGGCACGCTCTCGACCGGTACCGTCCTGGCCGGGGACGCCGTCCTGTTCGCCGCCGGCCGCACGCCCGACACCGAAGGTTTCGGCCTCGAACAGGCCGGCGTGCGCCTCGACGCCCGCGGTCGGATCGTCGTCGACCGCTATCACCGGACGACCGCTCCAGGGATCTACGCAGCAGGCGACGTGGTCCAACCAGGGCTTGCCTCCAACGCCATGCAGCAAGGACGCGCAGCAGCGGCCCACGCCTGCGGACTCGTCTTCGGCGTGGAGATCGACCAGACCGCCGGCAGTGCTGTCTACGGCCTACCCGAAGTCGCCGGCGTCGGGGCGACCGAAGAACAGATCCAGGCCACCGGCATCCCCTACGCGGTGGGCCGCTGCGACCTGGCCACCACCCCACGTGGGGCGATCGCCGGACACGGCGGGCTGCTGAAGCTGATCTTCCGCGAGGACAATCGCAAGCTGCTCGGCGTCCACTGCTTCGGCGACATCGCCTCCGAAGTGGTCGGCCTGGGCCACGTCGTCCTCCAGCTCGGAGGCAGGGTGGAATTGTTCCTCACACTCGCGCTCAACACCCCCACCTACAGCTACGCCTACCACGACGCGACTGTCGACGGCCTGACCCGGCTGACCAAGCTGATGGGCATGGCTGACGGCGAGGGCACTGGCGACGCGGCACAGTGACGGCGGCCGGGCCGTTCGCTCCCCGCGCCGGCGTCTACACGGACCGGGGAACCCTGTGGCGACGAGCAAGCGTTCGACGACTGCGGGCGGGCCGCCGAGGCGCAAGGGGCGGCCCGTCCCGGCCGCCCCCCGTTCGGGCCGTTCACCCCGCGAGATCATGCGGTGCGAGTTCGCTGGCGCGTTGCTCGCCGGCCACGGTGAGGATGACGTCCCGCAGCCGCTCGACGTACAGCCGCATGTTCTTGTACGCGATGTCGGTGTCGGGGTAGCGGCAGGTGAACCACAGGCCCTCGTGCAGCCGGTTCAGCCAGATGCACACCTGGTCGCCGTAGGACACCCGCACCAGCCCGTAGGCCGCCAGCTCGTCCCAGCGCTCGGCCCCGGGGATGCCTCGTGCGTCGACGAACGAGACGATCGAGTACAGGTCGGGCGAGGTCGGCCGGAAGTCCTCGCCCAGCAGCCGCAGCACCCGGGCGAGCGGCATGCGCGCCAGCGACCTGTTGGCCTGCAGTTCGGCGCGCACGGCGGTCAGCGCGGTGGGGAAATCGGGCGCCTCGTCGATGGCGACCTCGATCGGAGCGCCGCCGACGTACCAGCCCACGGAGTTGGACCACTTGGACTTCACCCGGGTGTGGAAGGGCACGACGGCGCGGTAGACGGGCTGTCCGCCGATCTCGTGGACGATGAGGCTGGTGGCGGCCAGGGCGCCGACGAGGCTGCCGCCGAAGGGCCGGCAGTACGACTCGAACGCCGCGGCGGTGTCCGCGTCGACGAGCATCTCGCGCATCAGCTTCTGCCTGGGCAGGTCACCGCCGGGCTCGACACCCAGGTCGACGGGGAAGTTGGGCAGCTTGCCGTTGCACCGCCGGATGAAGTCCCGCCAGCGGCCGACGATGGCGTGGGTGCCGTCGATCCGGTCCGCGTCCGCCCGCTCGATCTCGCAGAAGTCGACGTAGCTGCCGACCGGTGACTCCTCGACGGGACGTCCCTCGGCGGCCGCCGTGTAGAGCTCGTTGATCTCGGCGGGCATGCGCTGGATGGAGTAGGAGTCGACATTGCTGTGGTCGAACGCGATGTACAGGCTCGCGCCGTCGTCCCTGACGACCGCCGCGTAGAGGAAGTTGGGCCAGCTCAGCGCGCTCGCGGAGGCGTCGAAGCGGTCCTGGAGGTGCTGGACGAGCCGCGCCGGGTCGGGGAAGTCGCCGATGTCCTCCCGGTGGAGGGACACGTCCTCGGTGTCGAGCGTGAAACGGCGCATCTCGTCGCCGTCCCAGCGGAATCCGCTGCGCAGCGTCTCGTGCCGGAGCGTCCAGCTGCGCAGTGCGTCCTGCAGCGCGTCGAGGTCGACCCTGCCCGGGATGTCGAATGCGGTGCCGACCCAGGTCGGAACGAACAGGCCGTCCTCGTGCACCGATCGGGCGGTCCTGATGTGCGACTCCTGGACGTACGCCGGCGGCCGGGGGTCCTCCGGAAGGGCCGCCGCCACGGTGACGGTCGCCGGACTGAGCGCCCACTCGACGAGCCGTCCGGGCCGGACTTCGCAGCGCTGGATGTCGGTGATTCGCACGGGCGTCTCCTGTCGCAGTTGGAGCCCGAATCGGGCGGACCCGATCAAGGGAATGCCGCGACCGCGAAAGGAGATACCCGGAACATGGGGTGTTCCCACTTTTGAGTGGATTGAGTGATCGGCGGATGTGCGCCAATCGGTTGGCGGGACACCGCTATTCACTGGTCCGGGCATTTCAACATACGAACAAGTCGCGCTCGAGAAACCGGAGTTCATACCGGCCGGGAGCGAGCGGCCCCCGTTCTCGTACGGGGAGAATACGCGCTCCTTCGAACGGACTTTGCGCAAGCCGGAGTTGCCGCGCGTCGAGTGGACACGGGATATCCGGCGGTGTGGAATGCCTAGTTGTTACTGCTAGTGTTCGTCCAGTCACAGTAGGCAATCTGCCTCGACATCCAGGCAATGAAGGACCGAGGGTTTCATGCGCAAGCTTCAACAGGCCATGATCGCAGCAGCAGTGGCGGCTGGCGGTCTCTCCGTCATCGGTGCCGGCGCCGGCACCGCCTACGCCCACGGCCACGGCCATGGCCACGACGCCAAGCCGAAGGTGACCGAGCACTACCGCCCGTACCAGGAGTGCAGTCCGCAGACCGTGGCCGACGGCGACCTCCCGATCGGCGTACTCGGTCTCTCCGAGACCTTCGACACCACCTGCGGTCAGTTCAACAACGCCTTCACCTCGTAATCGTGCGCGACGCTTTCCGCGAGCCCCTCGGGGTCACCCCCCCCCGCAGGGGCCCGTTCACGTGTGGCCGCCCGGGGCGCGAGGCCGCGCCGGTGGCCCGCATGCGTTCGTGATGGCACTGGAAGTTCCTTCAGCAGGTCAGCCCTTCACTTCGTAGGCGAAACGGGCCGGTCCGCGGCGCACGGCGCCCGGGTGCCCCTCACAAAGGAAACGGATCACATGCTCAGTAGGAAGAAGATCGCGGCCGTCTCGGGGCTTCTGTGCGGCCTCGCCGTGACCTGTGCCGGAGCCACTCAGGCCTATGCGGCAGCGGGCCCGGGTGCCTGCACGGTGAGCGCGTCGGGCGATGTCACCTGTGTCCAGCGGTTCGCGGGCAAGACGTCCGACGGTGAGGACTTCATCGTCCGCAGGGCCAACACCTGCACCCCGCAGAAGCCCATGGAACTGCCCGTCATTCCCCTGCTGAACAGCGGGAGCACCAAGATCGGCCCCGCAGTGACCTGTTCCCCCAACGACACCGGGGTCGACGACAGGGACACCCCCTCGGAACTGCCCGGTGGCATTCTGGGCTGAGGCCCGCACTTCCGAGCGGCGGACGGCCGGACCGGGGCGACCCGGACCGGCCGTCCGCTTTTTCTGTGCGTTTTTTCTCTGCCCGCGGCAGATGGGTGACTGCCGGGCCCCGCCCGTGACTTGGGCCGGGGGAATCGTCGTTTTACGGGAGAGCGCCGAGTGCGCGACCGAACCGCATCAACAACTGCCCGTCCCGCAACATCCCTTTCCCTCTCCGAGTCCGCGGCCGAGCGGGCGGAAGGCTGCTTTGGCATAAGCCGACACGGTGCACAGAAGGGCCCAAGATCCCAAATGACTACGTTTCGTGTGTATATGCTCACATTAAGTAGTCAAGCCAGGGCTTCCCGCCCAGCTAGGAAAGGGTCTAATCATGCGCAAGTTTCAGCGCGCCGCGGCAGTGATTGCAGCGGTCGCGGGGCTCTCCGCCCTCGGGGCCGGCGTCAGCAGCGCCACCGACGGCTGGGGCGGCGGCGCCACCGCGGTGGCTTCCTCGCAGGCCAACGCCGTGGCCTACGGGAGCGGCGGGGGATGGGCTCCGCACGACGCCCCGCAGGCGGCTCCGTACGGTGCCCCGCAGGCCGCTCCGTACTTCGCGCCGATGAACGTCAACTTCGCGCCGCCGGCCGCGCCGCAGGCCGCCCCGATGGCCGCACCTCAGCCTGCGCCCCAGTACTTCGTGCCCCAGTACGCCGCCCCCCAGTACATTGCCGCGCCGCAGTACGCGCCCCAGTACGCCGCCCCCCAGGCGGCGCCGCAGTACGCGCCGCAGTACGCCACCCCGTACGGCTCCAGGTAAAGAAGCCCCTGGCGCAACGACCTGAAACAAAACCCTCAACGGCAAAGGCAGCCCGGACGCGCAGTAAACCCATCAGGGTGCGCGTCCGGGCTGTACCGATATATCGATCAAAGGAACACAGCGCATGTTCAGTCGGCAGAAAATCGCAACCGTGTCGGGGATCCTCGGAAGTCTCGCCGTGATCTGCGTCGGGGCCGTGCACGCGCAGGCGGACGAGAACCCGCGTGGTTGCAAGACCAATGCTGCAGGGGAAATCGTCTGCGTGCACAAGTCCGAGAGCGTCCACAAGGACAAGCACGGCACGTTCGTCGTCAAGCAGTCGCAGAGCTGCTCGACGACGGCGCGGCCGCGTCTGGTGCTGCCCGAGGACGGCATGCTCAACAACGGGTCGACGCATGTCGGGCCGGTGGTGGACTGCACCAACAAGGCGCCGACGCCGAAGGGGTTCAAGCGGCCCCACATCCGGGCGTTCCATGTCACGGCGCCTCATGTCACGGCGCCTCATGTCACGGCGCCCCGTGTCACGACGCCGCACTTCGATTTCTGAGGTGCGGTCGACGAATGCCGGACCGGGGCCGCTCCCGGTCCGGCATTTCGGCGTTCCGGCCCTGTGAAAGCCCGGGTGCCCCGGCCGACCGGCCGGGGCACCAAGGACTGTTCCTGCTTTCCGGATACTTGCCGACTTACTTGCCGACGCTGTTGTTGCAGCCCATGTCCGAGCCCAGGTGGGTGTCCTGGGCGCCCGGGTTGCCCTCGCCGTTCAGCAGGTTGCCCGCAACGCCGTTGAGGATGCCGACCTGGCCGAGGACGTCGACGTTGGCGTCGTGCGAACGGCAGGTGGTGCTCTGCAGAATGTTGAAGCCACCGCCGCGATGGCCGCCTTCGCCCGAGCCGAAGCCGCCCTGATCGGCGTGGGCGGCGCCGGCGCTCAGGAGTCCGACGCTGCTGAGGGCAGCGACCAGGACGGCAGCCTTGCGAAGCTTGTGCATGACATCTCCGGTGGAGTGAAGTGGATGCGATCCGTGACGGACCGACTTCGTGCAGTTACGGAGGCTAATAAGAAATACCCGTAAAAGACTGTGCGGCGCGCCGAATTCGGGATGATCCTCACTGCCCTGGTCGATGCCCGGAAATATCGCCGACGTGACAAAAAAGGGGGTCCCGGCACCGAGTCTGGAGCTCGGTGCCGGGACCTGCTTCCCGCTCTCGGCCGGCTATGCGACCGTCATCCGACTAGAAGGCGCTGTTGTTGCAGCCCATGCTCGAGCCGATGTGGGTGTCCTGGCCTCCGGCGTTGCCCTCGCCGTTGAGCGCGTTGCCGAGCAGGCCGTTGAGGATACCGACCTGGCCGAGGACGTCGACGTTCAGGTCGTGCGACTTGCAGTTGGAGCTCTGCAGCACGTTGAACTTGTCGCCACCCTTGCCGCCCTTGCCCCCGTCGTCGTGAGCCTGAGCGGTGCCGGCACCGAGGAGTCCGACGGTGCTGAGGGCGGCGACCAGGACGGCAGCCTTGCGAAGCTGGTGCATGTCATCTCCGGTGGAGTGAGTGGGTGCGATCCGTAACAGATCGACTTCTTACAGTTACGGAGAATAATAGGAAATAACCGACAATCACCTAGCGACGCGCCGTGTCCTGTGATCTTGTCGCGGCAGCTCCCTGAAGTCGTCCGGCGATCCCGGTGGGCCTCTTCGGCTCCTAGTGGGCCTTGGCGAGGGCGTTCGCCTGGCTGTTGGCCTGGGTGCAGGCGACCCCCTTGGTCTCGGCGGCGGCGAGCACGGCGACCGGGAGGTTCGCGTTGAGCACGGACTGCGGGCTGCACTCCTGGGCGGGGCGGAAGAGGTTGAACTGGTCGGCATTGCCGCCGGACTGCGTCGGCGCCGACGGCGAGGAGATGTGCGGATTGAGCTGCGGGTTGATCTGCGGATTGACCTGCGGGGCAACCTCGGCGGGCTGTGCCGGCGCCGCCTGGCGCGGGGCGGACGGGCCGGACGGACCGGACGCGTGGGCGGTGGCCTGGGTGGCGGTGAAGGCGCCGGCCATGGCGGGGCCCGGGGGCGGGGCGCTGTTGCCGTAGGCGACAGGAGCGTCGGCGACACTGGGGCCGACGCCGATGGCGGACAGACCGCCGGCCGCTGCTACGACGAGCGCGACGTGCTGGAACTTGCGCATGGAACCTTCGGCCCTTCATTGACCTGGCATGGACGTACTGAAATAGCAGATGAGCCAGTGGAGTTGTGGCTGCTCTTGCTGCCCTGGGCGGCTGCGGTGTGTGATGGGTCTTCGCTCTGTCCCCGTGGGGAACGAAGCAAGTTCCGGGCCAGTCACGGCAGTCGGGGAGCAGTCACCCATTCGCCCCCGGCGGACCGGTTATCCGATCAATTCCAAATGGGTGACGGAATTCTCGATCCCGTGACCGCGCAGAAGGAAATGTCGTTGCCAGCAGGGAGAGGGCAGCGACCATGAACCGGTGAGAGGGGCAAGGGGATCCGCTGTCGGCTCCGGCGTGAACATCAGACTGAGCGCACGCAACACAGCACTGAATACAACGGATTTCCCTGCACAGGTATTGAAGGGCCGAGGGTTCCATGCGAAAGATTCACAAGGCCGCGCTCGTCGTAGCAGCGGCCGGCGGTCTGTCCGCCATCGGCGCCGGCGTCAGCCATGCCGACGCTTACCCCGGGTACACCGGTGGTGCTCCGGCTGCTCCTTACTACCCGGCCCCGGCGCCCGCGTACTACCCGGCGCCGCAGTACGCGGCCCCGGCGCCCGCGTACTACCCGGCCCCGGCACCGCCCCCGCAGTACTACCCGGCCCCGGCTCCCCAGTACTACCCGGCACCCCCGCAGAGCGCTCCGGCGCGGGCCGTTGCGGCGTCCACCGCGGACAGCACCGCGCAGTCCGGTGGCCCGCAGTCGTACGCCCAGCCGGCGCCGCAGTACGCGCCCCAGGCGCCTGCCCCGCAGGCCGCGCCCCAGCCGAGCCAGGCAACCGCCGTCGCCTCGTCGGTGGGTGGTGCGCAGGCCGGTGCGCCGGCGTCCGCCCCGCAGGCCGCGCCGCAGCAGCAGCCGCTGGTCCAGCCGCAGGTCGCCCCGCAGTCCTCGCCCGAGGTCATGCCGAAGGTCGCCCCGCAGGTCGCCATGCCCCAGGTCTTCAACCCGGAGCCGGCTCCGCACGTCGCCCCCCAGGTGAACCCGCAGTTCAACCCCCAGGTGAACCCGCTCATCGACCCGCTGGTCTCGCCCGCCGGCGCAGCACCGCAGGTGCCCGGGCTCGGTCTCGGACAGGTGGCGGCTCCTCCCGTCGGGAACCTGGGTCTGCCCCGACTCGGCTGATGGCCTCCCGCTGGTTGTCCGTCGTCCCAACTCGATCTGCTGCAGATCACTTCCGCTCGATCAATGGAGAAGAAATGCGCAAGCTTCAGAAGGTCGCCATCGTGGGCGCCGCTGTCCTCGGCAGCATGGGCGCCTTCGGGGTCGGCCCGGCCTTCGCACACGGCGAGCCGGGGCACGACATCGACGTCACGCAGGACATCGAGTGCCGCTCGCACGACATGAACGTCGACGTCATCGGCAGCCTCGGCGCCCTCAACGGTCTGCTGGGCGGCGCGCTGAACGGCGAAGGCGACCCGGGTGCCCAGCCCGCCCACCTCGGTTCGGACATGGGCTGCAACAGCAAGGCCCTCTGAGTATCCGCGCTACAGCTTCTCGCCCAGGTCAGGAGCAATCCGGCCTGGGCTCTTGCACTTCACGGCGTCAGCTGCGCCGATCGGCCAGCTTCTTGAGCGCGTCGTCCGTCAGCCGGTACACCGTCCACTCGTCCTGCGGGCGGGCGCCGAGGGACTCGTAGAAGCCGATGGCCGGGGTGTTCCAGTTCAGGACGGACCATTCGAGGCGCTCGTAGCCGCGCTCCGTGCAGATGCGCGCCAGTTCGGTGAGGAGCGCTTTGCCGTGGCCGGCGCCTCTTGCGGTGGGGCGGACGTAGAGGTCCTCCAGGTAGATGCCGTGGACGCCGCGCCAGGTGGAGAAGTTGAGAAACCAGAGGGCGAAGCCGACGGGCGTGCCGGTGGTGTCGTCGGTGGCGATGTGGGCGTAGGCGGCGGGGCGGTCGCCGAAGAGGGCCTCGTGGAGTTGGGGCTCGGTGGCCTTGGCCTCGTGCGGGGCCTTTTCGTAGGTGGCCAGTTCCTGGATCAGGGTGTGGATGACGGGGATGTCGGCGGGGGTTGCTTCGCGGATCACGTTTCTGAGACTACGCGCGGGGTGCGCCGTCTTTGTCCGCGCCCCTTCAGGCCTGGTTGCGCAGGCGTCTGGCGATTTCCAGGCCGTCGGACTCCGGGGCGCGGCCGTCCTCGATGTCCCAGAGGGTGTTCTGCAGCAGTCTGCCCAGGGTCCAGGCACGCGCGCGTGCACGGTCCAGGCCGAGTACGTCCGTCATCGCGTCGAAGCGCCAGCGGATCTCGTCGGCGTCGAAGCGGTTGGTGAGGGCCGGCCAGAGTTCGAAGCCGGGGTCGCCTGCCAGGGGTTTGGGGTCGATGGCGAGCCAGGGGGCGCGGCCTGCGGCCAGGACGTTCTCGTCGTGCAGGTCCCAGTGCAGGAGGCGGTCGCCCGGTTCGGCCACGACTTCTCGTACGGCGGCCGCGCAGTCCGCGGTCAGGCTGCGGGTTTCCGGGTCCGGGATGCGCTTCAGTGCCCAAGGGGTCCGGTCCAGCATGGCCCGGGCGATGTCGCCGAGGCGGCGCATGCCTTCCGGGGCCGGGGTGGCGGTGAGGTGGGCGAGCAGGCGGGCGATGACCAGGACGGCCTCGCGGGTGTCCGGGAGCCGGGAGAGCATCCGGGTGTGGTCGAGGCGTTCCAGGAGCATGGTGTGGGTCGTCTTGTCGTGTGCGAGGAGGCGGACCGCGCTGTCGCCGTCCCACAGGCGCAGGGCCACCGGCTCGCCCGCGCTCTCCTCGTCCAGCAGCTGCAGCTTCAGCACGGCAGGGGTGTCGTCGCAGCGCAGGACCGGGAGGACCAGGGCGGTGACTCCGTGCATGGGGCGCCCGTCCGGTCGTAGCTCCCAGCGATCCAGGAACTCCTCAGCCAGGCGCGGCAGGCCCGCGATGAACGCCCGTCCCGCCTCGCCGTTGAACTTCTCCTGTGCCGCCGCCAGCTCACCCGGAATGTCGATCACCCTTGCGACGATACTTACGTGCGTGAATCGCCTCATGCGAATTGACCGGGGGCTCGGGCAGCGGGTGTGGGCCTACGTCTGCAGCGCGCCGGGCACGTATCTCTGGCTGGCCGTCCTGTTCATCACCACGGTCGCGCTGCACCACATGTCGCCGCACTTCGAGCAGGAGTTCCTGCGGCAGCGGTCCACGAACATCCATGAGCTGTCGAACAACCCCGGGCGGGTGCTTCTGCAGAGTGCGATGTGGATCGACGGCGGCAAATGGCTTCCGGTCGCCTTCCAGTACACCGTCTTCCACGCGCAGGCCGAGCGCTGGCTGGGGACGCTGCGGTGGCTGATGGTGTGCGTGGCCGCCCATGTGCTGGCGACGCTGATCAGCGAGGGAGCCCTGCTGAGGGCGGTGCAGGAGGGGGTGGTGAAGCACTCGGCCGTCAACACCCTTGACATCGGGGTGAGTTATGCGCTGGCGGGGGTGGTGGGGGTGCTGGCCTACCGGATCGTGGCGCCCTGGCGGTATCTCTATCTGGCGGCGGTGTTCCTCGTGTACGGGGAACCGCTCGTGGACGCGCCGACCTTCACCGACCTCGGGCACTTCGTGTCGGTGCTGATCGGGCTCGCCTGTTATCCGCTGGTCATCGGGCGGGGGCCGGCATGGGATCCGATGGAGACAGTTTCCGCCCTGAGGGGTTAGCTTTCCGGCCATGAGCAGGTCGGTGAGCAGTGTCGTGAACGGCGGTATCTCCTACTGGTACGCGGACGACGGTTTCCCGGCGGTGCGGGAGCCGCTCGGCGGTGACGCGTCCGCCGACGTCGTGATCGTCGGGGGCGGGTACACGGGGCTGTGGACCGCGTACTACCTGAAGAAGGCGGCGCCCTTCCTGCGTATCACCGTCCTGGAGCAGAAGTTCTGCGGGTACGGGGCCTCCGGGCGCAACGGCGGCTGGCTGTACAACGGGATCGCCGGGCGTGACCGGTACGCGAAGCTGCACGGGCGCGAGGCCGCCGTACGGTTGCAGAAGGCCATGAACGAGACCGTGGACGAGGTCGTCCGGGCAGCGCACGAGGAAGGCATCGAGGCCGACATCCACAAGGGCGGTGTGCTCGAAGTCGCCACCACGCCCGCCCAGTTGGCGCGGCTCAAGGCCTTTCACGAGCTGGAGCTGTCGTACGGGGAGAAGGACCGTGAGCTGTACGGCGCCGGGGAGACCGCCGAGCGGATCCGGGTCGCGGACGCGGTCGGGTCGAGCTGGACCCCGCACGGGGTGCGGCTGCACCCGGTGAAGCTGGTGAAGGGGCTGGCGTCCGCCGTCGAGGCGCTCGGGGTGACCATTCACGAGCTGACGCCGGTGGCGGAGATCCGGCCGAAGCATGCGGTGACGCCGTACGGGACGGTCCGGGCGCCCTACGTCCTGCGCTGCACGGAGGGGTTCACCGCGAGTCTGAAGGGGCAGCGGCGCACCTGGCTGCCCATGAACTCCTCGATGATCGCGACCGAGCCGCTCACCGCCGAGCAGTGGGAGTCGGTGGGCTGGGACGGCCTTGAGACGCTCGGGGACATGGCGCACGCGTACATGTACGCGCAGCGGACCGCCGACGGGCGGATCGCGCTCGGCGGGCGCGGAGTGCCGTACCGCTTCGGGTCGAAGACCGACAACGACGGGCGGACACAGGCGGAGACGGTCGAGGCGCTGCGGGAGATCCTGGTGCGGTTCTTCCCCTCGCTGGCGGGGGTGGGGATCGAGCATGCCTGGTCGGGGGTGCTCGGGGTGCCGCGGGACTGGTGCGCGACGGTGACCCTGGACCGGTCGACGGGGCTCGGCTGGGCGGGCGGCTATGTCGGCTCGGGGGTGGCCACCACGAATCTCGCGGCGCGGACACTCAGGGACCTGGTGCAGTTCGACTCGGGGCAGGGCGGCCGGACGGAGCTGACCGATCTGCCGTGGGTCGGGCACAAGGTGCGCAAGTGGGAGCCGGAGCCGTTGCGGTGGCTCGGGGTGCAGGGGATGTACGCCACGTACCGGGCCGCGGACCGGCGGGAACGCGCCACGTACAGCGCCGAGTCCTCGAAGCTGGCCCAGTTCGCCGACAGGGTGGCGGGGCGGCACTGAGGATTTTTTACCCTCTGATTGCATTCACAGGAATCTCTCACCGCTGCATTCACGCCAATGCTGTTGGCCAGCTCGTGTCATGTACGCCACTGCTCCCAGGGGAGGGCACTTCATGGCAGCCGACGGCTGGCGAAGAAGACGAGTATGGGCGGCGCTTGCCACCACCGCCGCGCTGGGCCTGACAGTCACTCAGGCGCAGGCGGCGAACGGTGGCGGCGACCCCTTCGGTGTGCGGGAACTTCACAGACAGGCCCTTCTGCATCAGCAGCAGAAGGGCCTGTCGGCTTTCGCGCATACGGGGGACGACCACGGCGGGGGAGAGGCACAGGAGGAGGCCGAGCAGGCGGACCAGTACGCCGAGGCGCGCACCTCGCCGGGGATCGTGGCGCCGGGAGCGTACGGGGCGGCGTACGACGATCTGGTGAATCTGCCGCACACCAAGGGCAGCTGGAGCGATCTGACGCGGCTGCCCTACGACTCCGACGACCCGCGGTACCGGGACATCAACTCCAACTCCGGCGGCGGGGCCGGAAAGGTGACCGGCCGGGTCACCGGGCTCGCGGCCGACCGGCACGGCTATGTGTACGCGGGTTCGGCCAACGGCGGTGTCTTCCGCTCGCGCACCGGCGGCGGTCACTGGACGAACATCTCCGACGGGCTGCCCGCGCTGTCGACGGGCGATCTGCAGCTCGACGGCCGGGGGCGGCTCTGGTACGCCACGGGTGAGGCCAACACCAGCGCGACCTCCTTCCTGGGGACCGGCGTGTACGTCCTCGCCGATCCGCGCAAGGGCAGCTTCGGCCCGGACGACCGGGTCGGCGGCGACGAGCTGGAGTCGACGTCCGTCAACGCCCTGCGCTTCGCCGGCGACAAGGTGTGGGCCGCGACCACCGAGGGTGTGTGGAGCCACTCCACGAAGACGCTGAAGGGCCACTGGAAGCTGGAGTTCGCGCCCAACCCGGACTATCTGCCCGGCGGTCCGAAGGCGAGCGACCCGTCGGCCGCGTACAAGAACATCACCAGCGACATCGCGATCGATCCGAAGGACCCGGGCAAGGTCGTGCTGGCCGTCGGCTGGCGCGGCGGGGACACCTACAACGGCTTCTACGCCAGGTCCGGCGGCAGCTGGCAGCGGCTGACCGGTCTCGGTGACCTGCCGAGCAACGCCGAGGACGTCGGCAATGTGACCTTCGCGCGCAGCGCGGACGGGTCGCGGTACTACGCCATCGACCAGTCCCCCGAGCAGACGAACGGCAACCCGGACAGCGGACTGGCGGGCATCTTCGTCTCCAAGACCGGTTCGCCGACCGGGCCTTGGACGAGGATCGCCGACTACAAGCAGCTGCGGGACTCCGGCTCGGCGCTCACCGGCGCCGGATACCAGCCCGGGATCCAGGCCTGGTACAACCAGTTCCTCACGGTCGACCCGAAGAACCCGGACCATGTGTACGCCGGTCTGGAGGAGGTCTTCGAGACCAAGGACGGCGGCAAGTCGTGGTCGGTGCCCGGTCCGTACTGGAACTTCGGGTTCCCCTGCTGGTCCATCGACCCGAGCAGGCAGACCGGCGACTGCCACCAGACCGTCCACGCCGACCAGCACTCCGTGGCGATCGGCAGCGACGGGGGAGCGCCGTACGTCATCGTCGGCGACGACGGCGGCACCTTCCGCCGGCCGCTGAACGGCAGCGCCGACGCCTCCGGCCACGCGACCGACTGGACCTCCCTGAACGACGGCACGATGGACGCCCTGCAGTACTACTCGGTGGGCGTGGGAGCCGATCCGGCCGGGCGGGGCCTGGCGATCACCGGTGGCCTCCAGGACAACGGCCAGTCGGAGCTCCGGGCCGGCGACCGCGTGATGGGCTCCAACTTCGGCGGTGACGGCGGCGACACGATCACCGACCCGGCGAACGGGTGCAACATCGCCCAGGAGTACGTCTACCTGGCGGTCTCCGTCACCAACAACTGCGCCGTAAATGACGGGAGTTGGGTCGCCGACCCGTCGAAGGCGACGACGTACTCCGTCGCTCCGCCCGACAACGCGACCGGCGAGGCGCGGTTCATCGCCCCGCTGAACGCCGACATCAAGGACCCGAAGGTCTGGGTCGCCGGCGGCCGGCATGTGTGGGTCAACACCAAGGGGTATGCGATCCGCAGCGGGAGCGAGTGGTCCGGCGCGTTCGACCTGGGTGCGGGGCACACGGCCACGGCGGTGGCCTCCTCCGGCGGCAAGGTGTACGCCGCCTGGTGCGGGCCCTGCAACAACCAGGGCTTCACGCGCGGCATCGCGGTCGGCAATGCCGACGGTACGGGCTGGCACCAGCTGAGCTTGCCGGTGGACGGGACCGTACCCAACCGCTACCTCTCCGGTCTGGCGATCGACCCGGCGAACTCGGATCACGTCCTGCTCGCCGTCAACGGCTTCTCGCGGAAGTGGACGGAGGGGCCGGGCGCGGGTGTCGGGCACCTCTTCGAGACCCGGGACGGCGGGGTCACCTGGAAGGACGACTCCGGGAACCTGCCCGACGTACCTGCCGACTCGGTGGCCCTGCTGAAGGGCGGCACGATCGCGCTGGGCACGGATCTCGGGGTGCTGGTACGGACACCGGGCTCGAAGGGCTGGAGGGTGGCCGGCGACAACCTGCCCACCACCGCGGTCCTCCAGCTGCGGACCGGCCCGGACGGGCGGCTGTATGCGGCCACGCACGGGCGGGGGATCTGGGCGATCGACGTACGGCGACTGCGGTGAGCGGTTGAGCGACTGCCTCGAAGGGCGGAGAGGGGAGGGGCCCGCGGTCCGTGCGGCCCCTCCCCGTCCTTGCGCCCCCTAGGCGACCGGCTCCGACACCGGCCGCTCGGCGGCTGCCCCGTGCTTCGGGGCCTTCGCCGTGACCATCAGGCCCGCGACCAGGCCGGCCAGCAGCATGATCCCGGCGGCCCACCAGATGGCGACCGTGTAGCCGTGCACGACGCCCTCCTTGACGGTCAGGGCCTTCTGCGCCGGGTTGTGGAGGTGGGCGGCGATGTACGCCGTGCTGCTGGTGGTCGCGATGGTGTTCAGCAGGGCCGTACCGATCGAACCGCCCACCTGCTGCGAGGTGTTGACGGTCGCCGAGGTCACACCGGAGTCGTGCGGGGCGACGCCCGCGGTCGCGGTGGCGAAGACCGGCATGAAGGTCAGGCCCATGCCGAGACCCATCAGGATCAGACCCGGCATGACCTCGGTCGTGTACGACGAGTGGGTGGTCATCCGGGTCAGGATCATCATGCCGCCGGACGCGAGGACCATGCCGGGGACCATCAGCATGCGCGGCGCCACGTGCTGGAGCAGCCGGGCGGAGATCTGGGTGGAGCCGGTGATGATCGCGGCGGTCAGCGGCAGATAGGCCAGGCCGGTCTTCACCGGCGAGTAGCCGAGCACCACCTGCAGGTAGTAGGTCATGAACAGGAACAGCCCGAACATGCCGATCACGGCGAGCATCATGGTCAGGAAGCAGCCCGCCCGGTTGCGGTCCTTGACGATGTGCAGCGGGAGCAGGGGCATCGGGGCCCGGTTCTGCCACCACACGAAGGCGGCGAGGAGGGCGACGCCGACCGCGAACAGCGCCAGCACCAGGGGGTCGGTCCAGCCCCGCGGTTCGGCCTCGCTGAAGCCGTAGACGATCGCGACCAGTCCGCCGCAGCCCAGCACCGCACCCGGCACGTCGAGGCGGGCGCCCTTGCGGCCGGGGCGGTCGCGGAGCAGGGCGAGGGCACCGAAGACGGCGATGACCGCGATGGGCACGTTGACGTACAGGCACCAGCGCCAGTTCAGGTACTCGGTGAGCAGACCGCCGACGATGAACCCGATCGCCGATCCGCTGCCGGCCAGGGCGCCGTAGATGCCGAAGGCCTTTCCGCGCTCCTTCGGGTCGGTGAAGGTCGTGGTGAGCAGGGACAGCGCGGAGGGCGCGAGGACGGCGGCGAAGGCTCCCTGCAGCGCGCGGGCGCCGAAGAGCATGGCGGAGCTGGTGGCGGCGCCGCCGAGCGCGGACGCGGCGGCGAAGCCGATCAGCCCGAAGACGAACGTCCGCTTGCGGCCCACCAGGTCCGCGATCCGGCCGCCGAGCAGGAGCAGTCCGCCGAAGGCCAGCGTGTAGGCGGTGATCACCCACTGCCGGTTGCCGTCGGACATGCCCAGGTCGCGCTGTGCGGAGGGGAGCGCGATGTTCACGATGGTCGCGTCGAGGACGACCATGAGCTGCGCGAGCGCGATGATCACCAGGCCCCACCAGCGGCGGGGGCCGGCGTCCACGGAAGTGGTGGCTTCGCCTGTACGGGTGACGCTCACTCCGTCAGAAGACCATGAATCGGTACGTATCGCATCTGCGGATGCCTTGTGCCTGGTCATGGCTCCAGTACCACCTTTCCGGTCGTCCCGCGCGTCTCGAGCGCACGGTGCGCGGCCGCCGCCTCGGCGAGCGGGAAGCGCTGCACGGCGGGGGTCAGCCTGCCCGCGGCTGCTTCGGCGAGGGCGCGCAGTTCCAGGGTCTGTACGGGGTTGGGGCCGCCGGCCTTCCGCATCATCACGGGGCCCAGGACCCGCTCGGAGATGCCGTCCACGAGGTACGGCTCGCCGCCGCGGATGCCCGCGGCCGACCAGCCGAAGACGAGGTGCCTGCCGCCGGGTCCGAGGAGCTGTGTGCTGAGGCGTGCGACCTCGCCGCCCACGCCGTCGAGGACGACGGTGGCGGGGCGGCCGCCGAGGTGGGCGCGGACCTTGTCGGGCCATCCCGGTTCCCTGTAGTCGACGGCGAGGTCGGCACCGTTGGCCGCCACGCGTGCCGTCTTCTCCGGTCCGCCCGCCAGGCCGACGACGGTGGCGCCGGCGTTCTTCGCGTACTGCACGAGGAGGGTGCCGATGCCGCCCGCGGCGGCCGGGATCACGGCCACGGCATCCGGGCCGAGCTCGGCGAACTGCACGATCCCCATCGCCGTACGCCCTGTTCCGATCATGGCGACGGCCGCGGCGAAGTCCAGGTTCGCGGGGATCTCGTGCACGCGGTCGACCTCGGTGACGGCCAGCTCGGCGTAGCCTCCCGGGGCGAATCCGAGGTGGGCGACCACGCGCTTGCCGAGCCACAGCCCGGCGACGCCCTCGCCGAGCGACTCGACGACGCCGGCGACCTCGCGGCCCGGGACGGTGGGCAGCCGGGTCGGCTCGGGCAGCGGTCCCTGCTCGCCCTCCCGGAGGGCGGTGTCGAGCAGGTGTACGCCTGCCGCGGCTACGGCGATACGGACCTGGCCGGGGCCCGGCTGGGGGTCCGCCACCTCCTCGTAGGTGAGGTTCTCGGCGGGTCCGAAGGCATGGAGTCGGATGGCGTGCATGGTGAAATCCCCCATCGATTGCTTGTCAGGGACCCCAGCTGCCCCGGGTAACCCCAGCTGTCCGTCCGGAACCCCAGCCTTCAACCTCACGCACGCTTGAGGTCAAGGGGGCCGGTGGCCCGGCGGCCGAGCGCCAGTGACACGGCGGCGAGGGCGCTGTTGAAGGAGACCTCCGAGAGGACGCCGGGGGCCGCGACCTGGTCGCCGGCGAGGTACACGCCGTCGCCGCGGTCGATGGCGGGGCGGTCGCGCCAGCTGGTGCCCGGCAGGTCGACGGCACCGGTACGGCCGTTCGCGACGGCCTCGCGCCGCCAGGTGACGCGTCCGCGCCAGCCCTCGAAGGCCAGGTCGAGGAGGTCCTCGGCACGGGCGACACCGGCGGCCTTCGTCTCGTGCGGGGCGATGGGGATCTGGCCCTGGACGAGCTGCTCGCCGGCCGGGGCGAGCGACCGGTCCTGCGCGGTGAACCGTTCCAGCCAGCCAGGGGAGTCGAGGTCGCACACGGCGAACGCGTCCCCTCGCCGCGTCCGCACGGCGAGATCGACCAGCGTCGTACGACCGCTCGTCCAGGTCAGGGAGTCGTCCCTGAGCAGCCGGCGGGCGGCGTCGAGCGAGGTGGCGACGACGACCGGGCCGCCGGTCGCGGGAAGGGCGTCGAGGGAGTCGACGCGGGACAGGGTCTCCATCCGCACGCCCAGGTTCCACGCCCGGGCGGCCATCCGGTCGACGACGTTCGCCCAGCCGCCGCGCGGATAGTGCGCCTCCGGCGGGAACTTGGTGGCACGGCGCAGCCGCTCCTGCACGAACGCGGCGGACAGGGCGCCGGGGTCGTGATGGAAGAGGGCTACGGCGGAGTAGTGGGCGGCCGCGCGGGCGGCCTCCTCCCCCGCGACACCGGTCGCCCAGGTCGTGAAGTCGACGTCGACCGGCGCCTGTTGGAGGCCGGGGCGCAGCAGCTTGAGCATCGCGAAGGGGGGCGTGCGGCGCAGGGTGCCCTGGTGGCGGAGCCTCAGCCGGGCCGCCTCCAGGGGCGGGATCGGGGCGAGCGGCCCGATCAGGTTCCGCTGCTTGAGCCAGGTCCAGTGCGGGCCGCCGTTGTAGAGGGCGTGTGGTCCGTCGTTCGTCCGGTACGGGCCCTCGGCGGTCCGGGCTCGCCCGCCGAGGGTGTGGTGGGCTTCGAAGACGGTCACCTTGGCGCCGGCCTCGGCAGCGGTGACGGCCGCGGTCAGTCCGGCGAATCCGCCGCCGATGACGGTGATGCGGTGCATGGCTCGGGGTCTCCCTCGTTTCGGGTCCGCCTTTCTGCGCATACGACGGATTGGGCCGCCGGAATGTGACATGGGCGGCGTTCTGCCTGGTCAGGGTCGTTGTCAGTGGCGGAGTGCACCATGGGGGCATGGCGAGGAGAGAGGCGGGCGGGATGGGCGGTTCCGGTACGGCGGTGAAAGGGGCGCGGCGGCCGGAGGTGCGGCTGCCTGCGCTGGAGCCGTTCGAGGGCGTGGAGTTGGAGCCGGACGGGGACTACGACGGGCTGGAGTTCCGGGAGGCGGACCTCGCGGGGCAGGACGGCGGGGGCGCCCGCTTCATGGACTGCGCACTGACGGGGTGCGCGCTGGACGAGACGGGGCTGCAGCACGCCCGGATCCTCGACTCGGTCCTGACAGGGCTGCGCGGGGTCGGCACGAACCTCGCCGAGGCCACCCTGCGCGACGTCGAGGTGGTCGACGCCCGCCTCGGCGGAGTACAGCTGCACGGCGCGGTCCTGGAGCGGGTGGTGATCCGCGGCGGCAAGATCGACTATCTGAACCTGCGCGCGGCCAGACTCAAGGACGTCGTCTTCGAGAGCTGCGTGCTGGTGGAGCCGGACTTCGGGGGCGCCCGGCTGGAGCGTGTGGAGTTCGTGGACTGCGTCCTGAAGGAGGCGGACCTCACCGCGGCGACCCTGAAGGACGTGGACCTGAGAGCGGCGGCGGAGCTCGGCATCGCGCGGGGGGTGGACCGGCTGGCGGGGGCGGTGATCAGTCCGGGGCAACTGATGGATCTGGCGCCGGTGCTGGCGGCGGAGATGGGGATTCGGGTGGAGGGCTGAGGGTGTTCGGCAGCCCCCAGGACGGTCACGTCACCTCAGGGCAACCGGGGAAACCGGGCCTGCAGTGTCCAGATCGCCGGGTTCTCCCCGAGGTCCTCATGAAGATCGACCAGGTCGGCAATCAGGTCATGCAGAAAGTCCCGTGCCTCACGCCGCAGCTCACCGTGGGAAAAGGAGAGCGGCGGCTCCTCCGCGGGCATCCAGTCGGCCTCCACGTCCACCCACCCGAAGCGCCGCTCGAAGAGCATGCGGTCGGTGGACTCGGTGAAGTCGAGCTCGGCACGCTGGGGCCGGGACGCGCGGGAGCCCGCCGGGTCGCGGTCGATGCGCTCCACGATGTCGCACAGCGCCCACGCGAAGTCGAGCACCGGCACCCATCCCCAGGCTGTGGACAGTTCCCGGTCCGCCTTGGTGTCGGCGAGGTAGACATCACCGCAGAACAGGTCGTGCCGCAGCGCATGGACGTCCGCGCGGCGGTAGTCCGTCTGCGGGGGATCCGGGAAACGGTTGGAGAGGGCATAGCCGATGTCGAGCACGTACGAGATGGTGTCACGCCGCCGCCATAGGATCACCGGCGTGCCCAGCCCCGTCCCCGTTGTCCCCGCAGCCCTCCGCGCCCCCGTGGTCCGCCGAGCCCCCGCGGCTCTCTGCGCCCTCGCCGTGCTCCTGGCCCCGGTCGCGGCGGCGTGCGGCGGCGGTGTCCACGGCACGCCCGGCGGCTCCGGCCTGCGTGACCCGTACTTCCCGAAGGCGGGCAACGGCGGATACGACGTCGGCCACTACGACCTGAAGCTCGCCTACGACCCCGCCGGCGGACAGCGCCTCACCGGCACCGCGACCATCACCGCCCGCGCCACCCAGAACCTCTCCGCCTTCGACCTCGACCTCAAGGGGCTGCACGTCGACGAGGTCACCGTGCAGGGCAGCCGCGCCCGCTGGATCCGCGCCGGGCAGGAGCTCACCGTCCGCCCGCACGACGACCTCCGTGCCAAGGAGACCTTCCGCGTCACCGTCCGCTACTCCGGCAGCCCGGTGACCATCACCGACCCCGACGAGTCCGAGGAGGGCTGGCTGCGCACCGCCGACGGCGCGCTCGCGCTCGGCGAACCCACCGGCTCCATGGCGTGGTTCCCCGGCAACAACCACCCCTCCGACAAGGCGTCGTACGACATCGCCGTCACCGTGCCGAAGGGCCTGCAGGCCGTGTCCAACGGGGAGCTCACTGACGAGACGAGCAGCGGCGGCCGTACGACCTACACCTGGCACACCGCCGAACCGATGGCGACCTACCTCGCCACCCTCGCCATCGGCCACTACGACATCAGCCGGTACACCATCGGCGGCAAGCACCTGCCGGTGTACGTCGCCGTCGACCCGACCGAGGCGGAGGCGAGCCGGAAGGTGCTCGCGCAGCTCCCCGAGATCATCGAATGGGAGGAGTACAACTTCGGGCCGTACCCCTTCTCCTCCACCGGAGCGATCGTCGACCGCCCGGACGACGCCGGGTACGCCCTGGAGACCCAGAACCGGCCCGTCTTCCCCGGCGCCCCCGACACCGGGACCCTGGTCCACGAACTGGCGCACCAGTGGTACGGCGACTCCGTCACCCCGAAGAGCTGGCGGGACATGTGGCTCAACGAGGGCTTCGCGACGTACGCGGAGTGGCTGTGGGACGAGGACCACGGCGGCGACACCTGCCAGCAGACGTTCGAGTCCCGCTACAACGACGGCGACAAGGACATCTGGGCCTTCCCGCCGGCCAAGCCGAGCGATGCGGCGCACATCTCCGACAGCCCCGTCTACGAGCGCGGCGCGATGGTCCTGCACAAGATCCGCCAGACCGTCGGCGACGACGCCTTCTACGACATCATCCAGGGCTGGGCAGCCGCCCACCGCCACGGCAACGCGGACACCGCCGACTTCACCGCGTATGTCGAGAAGAAGGCACCGGACAAGGACTTCAAGGAGATCTGGAAGGACTGGCTGTACGGGGAGGGGAAGCCGGATCATCCCTGAGTCCACGAGACCGCATCGCCGCCTGTGCACCCAGACCGCCCGGCCGTATGGGCGGGTTGTGGCTCGTGCGGGCGGGGTGGGGAGCATGTGCTGACCTTTGGGAAGATTTCCGCGTAGCCACACCACGATTCCGGGGACGGAAGACGATGACGACACCGCCGCAGCCGCCGTACGGCCATCAGCCCCAGTACGGTCAGCAGCCACCGCCCCCGCCGCAGCATCCCCCTGCCACTGCCCCGGCCGGCTTCGGTCCGCCGCCACCGCAGTACGCCGCCCCGTATCCGACTCCGCCCCAACCGCCCGCGCAAGGACCGGAGTTCATGGCGGTCGACGTCCACAACTCGGTCGTGGTCGACGTCGCGGGCGTCGCCTTCGAGAATCACGGTGCGGCCATCGAGTTCTCCTGGCAGGAGATCGGCAGCATCCACTACAAGGCCAGCCCGAACGGCAAGGCGCTGATGGTGGCGGTGGTGCTGCCGAGCGGCCAGTTCTACGAGTGTGTGGTGCAGGCGAAGCCGAGGGCGCAGCTGGGGGAGTGGTTTGCGCAGTTGGCGGCGGTGTTGGGGTACTACCGGCCGATGGGCTGGTAACGCGGCAGGCCGTCCGTGGAGATCGTCCAGTCGCCGATGGTGACGTCCTCGCCGTAGACGAAGTCCTTGCGGGTGGCGTAGCGGGGACCGTCGGGGGTGGGGTGGATGTCGGTGAGGACGGCGCCCTCGCCGGTGCGGGGGTCGAAGATCGCGTAGACGGGGATGCCGATCAGGGGGTAGTCGCGAATCTTGCTCACCCAGTCGTTGTCCGGGTTGGAGCAGGAGACGATCTCGATGGCTGCGGTGAGTGTACGAGGGTCGAAGGACCCCTCCCCTTCCATCTCCACCTCGGCGATCACCATCATGTCCGGGCGCCGCAGGTTCCTTCCGACTCGTCTTCCACGTCGGGCTTGCCCGTGTGGGCGACAGGCTCTTCCGGCAGCGCCGTCTCAAGGCGCTTTCGGAGGTGTGCTCTGGTGAACTCGTGGCGCCCGTTGGGCGACGTCAGGTCGTGGACGAGGCCTTCCTTGGTGATCTCGAGCTTGCCCGGCAGGGTGTCGTGCGTGGATTGCAGGAGCTCCCGCATGGCCCGGTACGGCCGTGGGCTCATGCCGAGCGCCATCAGAAACCCAGGTAAGTGATCTGGACGACGTACACACGCTCGCTGCGGACGACGACCTGGTACGTGAACATGCCGCCGGAGACGTTGACGTCGCCGCCCTTCGGGTCGACTCCATCGTGGGCCCGTCCATGGACATGGAGAGCTTCGGCTGCCCTGACCAGTTCGTCGGCATTGCGTGCCACGGCGGCGAGGAAGTCTGTGGGAGCGGTGCGGGCCGATTCTTCGGCTCCGAAGGCGTACTCCCATTTCCAGCTCACTCGCGAACTGCTTTCATCGCCTCATCAAGGACGGCGCTCAGCTCGCGAAGGGCTTCCCACGCGATGGCCGCATCCTCGTGCTCCAAGTTGTTCTGCGCCCATGCGTAGCGGGTGGACAGGTCCGGTCGACGTGCGATCTCGATGTCCCTGGCCCATGCCAGCACCCAGCTTTTCACCGGGCTCAGAGACTGCCACTCGACCGCCTTGGCGAAGGCGTCGTCCTTCATTGCCTGCATCTCGTCCAGGCGGCCTGGCGCGACGACGGCAAGGGCTGCACGCAGGGCATCAGGGGTCAGCTCGGGGCGAGGGATCAGTTCGTTTCCGTGGTCTGCCTGAGTGCTCATGGTGTCCTCCGGAGGGTGCCCCGGCCAGCGTATCCGGCTTGAGGGCAGCAACCGGGGCGCAACGGGCTCAGGCAGCGGTGGCAACGGAAGTGCGGCAGTCATGGCAACGTCCTGGGGTCGGCGAGCGGAAGGCGCGGTCGCAGCCGTCGCAGTTTCGGAGTGGGGGCGGGGCGGCATGCGGCTCGGTGGGTGCGCGGAACGGCGGCGGGGGTGGCAGCTTGGTGGCGAGTCGGTGGGCCAGGAGGGCTGCCGGGCGGCACAGGGGTTCCGGTGGCAGGTCGGTGGTCAGGGCGTCGCGTACGGCCGTGGGTGTCACGTCGCGTTCCAGCCAAGCCGCGATGCCGGGGGCCAAATGGGCTGCGTCGCGTTCGCTGAGCAGCAGGCGGCGGTCGTGGCGGTGGAGGTCCGCGAGGAGATCCGTGGCCTGCCGGATGAGGGTGGGGGAGGGGTAGGACGGCTGCGGTACCGAGGGGAGGGGTTTGGGCGGGGTCTTCTTCGGGCGGGCGGGTTCGGCGGGTCGCGGAGGGTGGTCGGCCCGGCGGTGATGGCCCGGCTGGTTGCAGGAGACCGTGCGCGTGACGATACGGCCGCCGGTGATGCGCTTGCGTTCGCGGCGCAGATAGCCGTGGGCTTCCAGCTCTCGCAGGGCCGCGGCGATACGGGTCGGGCCCTCGGGGAAGCGGGCGGCCAGCGTCTTGATGTCGGCCGAAGCGCCCTTCGGCAGCGACTGGATGTGGCAGGCCAGGCCGATGGCGAGGAGGGAGAGCTCCGCGTGTTGGGTGAGGTGGTTGCCGATCACCGTGAAGCGGGTGGTGTGGCGGGTGTGGTCGTGGATCAGACCGCCGCCGGTTTCGGGATCCCGCCGGTTCGAGTGGTTGTTGGCTGCAACGCGGGACTGGGCGCGCGAGTGCGCGCTAGGGTTTTGGGTGTCCATCGGGAAGGGCTGACTTCCTTGGTGGTCAGGCCCTCGCACTGGGATTGCCGTCCCGGCGGGGGCCGTTGCATGTGCGGTTGTGTTGCGCTGAGCGTAGGGCAGGCAACCGGGCCGAAATCCAGCTGAGTTGGTGATGTTCACCCGCGAGGGTGAGCGTGCGCCGCGGGCGGGAGGGGTGGGGTTTGGTGGGAGTTCTTTCTCATCTCTTCGTTCCTTGGAGAAGGTCGCCCGGCCCACCGGAGCACAGCCCGACCGGAGCAGGGGCCGCCGTGCTCCGGTGGACGCGGACCTCCGCCCACACCGTCTTGCGCGGCGGCAGCCCCCGTGCCACGCGGGGAGCCCCACGCCACTCAGCATGGCTGCGCGCGCTTACCGTGAACCGTGACGACGCCGTTGCGTACGGTGACTGTCCGGACGTTGTCCGGTGGTGTCCGTCCGGTCCGGACCGGTCTGCGGGTAGGGGGCGTCGCGACGGGGTCGTACGGCGGAGGGGTGCGGGAATGTCGGTGGATGCGGATGCGGTTCGACTCAAGACCGAGGCGGACGAGCCGGGTTGGGAGGTGGATCCGGACGACGAGTGGGGAGTTGCGGTCATCGCCACCGTCGGGCGGCAGTTGAAGCTGCGGCGCGAGGCGGTGGGGTTGCGTGTCGCCGAGTTCAGTGAGGCGGTCGGGTATGGCGAGGACCTGGTGTACAAGATCGAGGGCGGGAAGCGGATCCCTCGGCAGGAGTACCTGTACAAGGCCGACGAGGTGCTGGGGGCGGACGGGCTCATCGTGGCGACGCGGGAGGACGTGAAGAAGGTCCGGTACCCGAAGAAGGTGCGGGAGCTGGGCAAGTTGGAAGCCCAGGCGGTCGAGATCGGTGTGTACGAGTGCAACATTGTCGCCGGGCTGCTGCAGACTCCGGATCATGCGCGGGCCGTGATCGGGGCGGCGCAGCCGCCGTACTCGCCGGATGACATGGAACGTATGGTCGCGGCCCGTTTGGCCCGCCAGTCGGTCTTCGAACGGGACCCGGCGCCGTCGATCCACTTCGTCCTTGAAGAGGCACCGCTACGTCGCCAGGTTGGGGGCACAATGGTCTGGCGACAGCAGCTCGAACGCCTGCTGGAGGTGGGACGGTTGCACAACGTCACGCTTCAGGTCATGCCGACCAACAGCGATCCGCACCCTGGGCTGGACGGAAGGATCGAGTTGCTGAAATTCCCGGACGGGACGGCAGTGGCTCGCGCTGACGGCGTTCTTAACGGCCGTCCGACCACGGATCCGAAACAGCTGCGCGTCATCGAACTGCAATATGGCACGATCCGGGCGCAGGCCCTCTCGCCACGGGAGTCGCTGGCCTTCATCGAGCAACTGCTGGGAGAAACATGATCCGCAAGGCCCCCACCGGGGACGCCTCCGAACTGGCGTGGTTCAAGAGCAGCTACAGCGGCGGAACCAACGGCGAATCCTGCGTAGAGATCGCGGTAGCCCCCGGCACCATCCACATCCGCGACTCCAAGAACCTCGACGGCCCTCGCCTCACGGTCACCCCGACCACCTGGGCCGCCTTCGTGTCGCAGGCCTGACGAAAGCACGCCGGAGCCCCTGCCCCGGCAAACCACAGCCAAGGGCTCCTGCTCGGCGCCGCCGCGCCTGGTCGGCGAGCAGGTAGTAACCTGTAGTACATGGAGACGACCGCCCGAGAGTTCAACCAGAAGTCCTCGCAGATACTCGCTGCGGCCGCGCGTGGGGAGACCATCACCGTCACCAAGAACGGCGTAGCCGTTGCTCGGGTTGTGCCGATCAAGGCGGATGACATCCCTGCGTATCCGACCGACCCGATGGGGGAGATCGACCTCCCTGACCTCGGCCTTCCCGACCTCACCGACGACGAGATCGAGGACACGCTCAGGGGGATGGGAGATTGAGCCTCGTCGCCATCGCCGACACCAACGCCCTGTACCGGCTCCTGGACCCGAGGCTCACCGGCCACGACGAGCACAAGAAGGCCCTGGCTTCGATCAGTCACCTCATCGTCTCCCCGATGGTCCTGGCGGAACTGGACTACCTGATCGCTACGCGGGCGGGAGCGGAGAAGGCTGTCGTGGCGGCACGGTTCATCGAGCGCAACGTGGTGACCCGGCGATTCGAAGTGCCGCACGTGAGCGCGCACTTGAGCGCCGCTATCGCTGTTGCCGAGGGTTACCGGGATGTCGACGGCGGCTGGGGAGTCGGTCTGACAGACGCGATGAACGTCGCCCTTGCCGCCGCATACCGCACGGAAGTCATGTTCACCTCGGACGGCCACTTCCGCATGCTGCGGCCTCTGACCGGGCACAAGGCGTTCCGGCTCTTGCCCGAGGATCTCTAGGCGCAGGTGCGGCAGGGGCCCTCGGTATCGACCGAGGGCCCCGGGACCGCTGCGCAGCGTCCCTCAGACGTTCACGCCGAAATCCTGGGCGATGCCCACCAGACCCGAGGCGTAGCCCTGGCCCACCGCGCGGAACTTCCACTCCGCGCCGTTGCGGTAGAGCTCGCCGAAGACCATGGCCGTCTCCGTGGCCGCGTCCTCCGAGAGGTCGTAGCGGGCGATCTCGGCGCCGCCGGCCTGGTTGACGATGCGGATGTAGGCGTTGCGGACCTGGCCGAAGTTCTGCGAGCGGTTCTCCGCGTCGTAGATGGAGACCGGGAAGACGATCTTGTCGATGTCGGCCGGGAGGCCCGCCAGGTTGACGTTGATCGCCTCGTCGTCGCCCTCGCCCTCGCCGGTGCGGTTGTCACCGGTGTGGACGATGGTGTTGTCCGGGGTCTGCTTGTTGTTGAAGAAGACGAAGTGGGCGTCCGAGAAGACCTTGCCCTGAGCGTTGACCGCGATCGCGGAGGCGTCGAGGTCGAAGTCCGTGCCGGTGGTGGTGCGGACGTCCCAGCCGAGGCCCACGGTGACGGCGGTCAGGCCCGGAGCCTCCTTGGTGAGCGAGACGTTGCCACCCTTGGACAGGCTTACAGCCATGGTTGGGAGTCCTTTCCCTCGTTTGCGTACGGCGGTACGACGTACGGGCTTGAAGCTACAGCTACCTGTACCAACGCCAAGAGGGGCGTCGAAGGTTCCACCTGTCTTTACTTTCTTTACCGAACGCTGAGTGAACGTTATTCGCGTGACGTGTGCCGGTCAGCTGCGGGACCATGGTGGGCATGTCCGGTCCCTACCTCATCCGCGGCTCCGTCTCGCTCCCCGAGGCCGAGCTCATGTGGCGTTTCTCGCGGTCGTCGGGGCCCGGCGGGCAGCACGTCAACACCAGTGACTCGCAGGTGGAACTGCGCTTCGACCTCGCGAAGACCGAAGCCCTGCCCGAGGTGTGGAAGCAGCGGGCGCTGGAGCGGCTGGCCGGGCGGCTCGTCGACGGAGTGGTCGTCGTCCGTGCCTCCGAGCACCGGTCCCAGTGGCGCAATCGCGAGACCGCCGCCGTACGGCTTGCTTCGCTTCTCGCGGAGGCCACTGCGCCGCCGCCCAAGCCGCGCCGGCCGACCCGGATTCCGCGGGGGATCAATGAGCGGCGGCTGCGGGAGAAGAAGCAGCGCTCCGACACCAAGCGGGGGCGGTCCGGCCGGGACTGGGGTTAGGGACCCCACTCGTAGAACGTCCTTTGTCACATCCTCGCCCTCGCATCCGTCAAGTCACCGACAACGGACGGGGATGTGAGGAGCTGTGGCGATGGACGAGAACGGAATTCCCGGCGGGGACTGCGCTCCGAATGATGCGGAGAAGGAATTTCTCGCCCGGCGATTCGAATCACACCGGAGTCGTCTGCGGGCCGTCGCCTACCGAATGCTCGGTTCTGGCGCCGAGGCGGATGACGCGGTGCAAGAGGCGTGGTTCCGGCTGAGTCGTACCGACGCCCGGCAGGTGGACAATCTCGGGGGCTGGCTCACGACGGTGGTCGGGCGGGTCTGTCTGGACATGCTTCGCTCGCGCAAATCGCGGGCGGAGGAGCCGTTGGAGGGCGGGTCGGGCAACGCGCGCGTGGGGGAGGTCTTCGCCGGCGATCCCGAGCAGGATGCGCTGCTTGCCGACTCGGTGGGCGTTGCGCTGCTCGTCGTGCTCGAGACGTTGACTCCTGCTGAGCGGCTGGCTTTCGTGCTGCACGACTTGTTTGCGGTGTCGTACGAGGAGGTCGGGGAGATCGTGGGGCGGAGCCCGGTGGCGGCGCGGCAGTTGGCCAGTCGGGCGCGGCGGCGGGTGCAGGGGGCTGAGGCGCACGATCCGGACCGGGTGCGGCAGCGGGAGGTCGTGGACGCGTTTCTGACGGCCGCGCGGGAGGGTGACTTCGACGCCCTGGTCGAGTTGCTCGACCCGGACGTCGTCGCGCGCACCGATGTCGGTGTGACCACGGGGGCGGCAGCGGTCGCCAAGGGCGCGTCCAGCTTCCGGCACTTCGCTGCCGTGTCGCGGGCCGCGCTGGTCGACGGTGCCACGGGGCTCGCCGTGTTCATCGACGGGCGGCTGGACCGGACGTTGGCCTTCACGTTCGTACGGGACCGGATCGCTGTCATCGACATCGTGCTGGACGCTGCACGGGCGGCGGAGCAGGAGGTCACCCTCGTGGAGTAGGGCTGGCCCGGGGCGGGTTCTGGCGCCCCCGCCGCCCCTGCCCGTCCCATTCCCAGGGGCTCCGCCCCTGCACCCCGTTTCGGGGCTCCGCCCCGGACCCCGATCGGCCTGAACGGCCTCGTCCTCAAACGCCGGACGGGCTGAAAGTGGCGGGCCCGGCCTCGTCCTCAAACGCCGGACGGGCTGAAGGATGTGCCCAGCTCACCCCAACTGCCGATACCGCCCCCGGAAGTAGGCCAGCGGCCCCCCGTCCGCGCTCGGTACCCCCGCCGTCAGCACCCGGCCGATCACGAGCGTGTGGTCCCCGGCCCGCACCCTCTGCTCCGTGCGGCACTCCAGGGTGGCCAGGGCGCCGCCCACCAAGGGGGCGCCGGTTGCCTCGCCGCGGACGTACGGGATGTCCTCGAACAGCAACCGGTCGCTGATGCGACCCTTCATGGCGAAGCGGCCCGCGATGTGGCGTTGGCTTTCGGAGAGGACCGAGACCGCCCACAGGGGCTGCTCGTCGAGCAGGTCGTCCATGCGGGAGCCCTCGCGCAGGCTGACCAGGACCAGGGGCGGGTCGAGGGAGACGGACATGAAGGCCGTCGCCGTCATGCCGACGTCCTCGCCGCCCGGTGCCGTCGGGTCGTCCGGGTCGAGCGGCGGCTCCTGCGCGGTCACCAGGACCACACCTGCGGCCAGCCGGGACATGGCGGCGCGGAACTCCTCGTTGCTCACCCCCTCAGCATGCCCGGAGGCGGGCGGGGCAGTGATCGGGAACGTGGCAGCGGGTGTGTTCGGCACGTTCCGAGACGCTAGTGTCCGCCCTGTGCCCGCCGCATCGGACCCAGGCCCGATACCGGACCTAGGACCATCGGCGGAGCCTTCTTCACATCCCCACAAAGTTTGCGTTCAGTAAACGCATAGGGAAAACGCAGAAACACCACTCAATTGTTCATCTTTAGCTGTGACTTGAGTCACAAGAGCCACTAATTGTTGACCCTGTGTACCGAGTGGGCAGCGCGCTGTGATTCAGTGGCTGGGAAGCTGCCAATGACGATACGCCGATGAGAACCCTTGATTCGCTGCGAGGTCTCGGGGGGAGGGCGAGCATGGAGACCGAGTCGGAGCCGTACGTCCGTCTTGCGACCCTGCGACAACTTCACCAGGTCATGGCTGACATGAACACGGCCCGAAGCCTGGCGGACACACTGCAGACCGTCGCCGACGGCGTGGTCAACGGCCTCGGTTACGAGCTGGCGTGCGTCAATCTCGTACGTCCGGACGGAGATCTGGTCGTCGCCGCCTTCGCCGGAAACCCGGCGGCCGAGGCGCTCATCACCGGGCGGGTCGGCTCCCGGGAGTCCTGGGAGCGGCGCCTGAGCATGGGCGAGCAGTGGGGCGACCTGGTCTTCATATCGCACACCGAGGGCTGGATCCTCGACGACGACGACGTCCCGCAGTGGTACACCGACGGCCCTGCGCCCCGTTTCGACGACGAGTGGCATCCCTCGGACCGGCTGTTCGCCCCCATGTACACGCCCCCCTCCCCCGGCGGCAGCTCCGGTGAGCTGATCGGCGTCCTGTCCGTGGACCGGCCGCGCAACGGCCGGCGGCCGGGCGCATGGGGTCGCGAAGCGCTCCAGATGTATGCGTTCCAGGCCGCCATCGCGATCAGCAACGCGCGTCTACGTGCGAATATGCAGCGGGCACTGGTCAGACTCGAAAGGGACCAGCAGGCCCTGCGGGCGAGTGAGGAAAGTTTCAGGCAGGCCTTCGAGTACGCCCCCTCCGGCATGGCGATCGCCGAGATGGGCGGCGACCAGCACGGCCGGATCCTCAGGACCAACGACGCGCTGTGCCGTCTGCTCGGCCGCCCCGCCTCCGCGATGCGCCGCTACGCCTTCTCCGACCTCGTCCACCCCGAGGACATCGGCACCCTGCTGAGGACGTCCGCCGAGGGCGGCCGGGCGGAGCTCCGGCTCGGTCGCCGCGACGGCACGTACGTCTGGGTGAGCCTGCGCAACTCCGTCGTCGCGGACGCCGCCGACGGGCCCCGCTTCCTGCTCACCCACGTCGAGGACATAGAGGACCGCAAGCGGCGCGAGCTGCAGCTCGCCCACCGCGCCTCCCACGACTCGCTCACCGGCCTGCCGAACTCCGCCGAGCTGCGCTCCCGCCTCTCCTCCCGCCTCTGTCAGCGCGCCGGCCACCCCGGCGCCCTGGAGTCCCTGGACGCGGCGTACGGCCATCCCGTCTACGACGCGGGCGGCCACGGCTTCGACTTCCGGCCCGGCGGCGTCGAGGTGTACGACGGCTTCGACCACCATGTGCACACCGCCGCCCCCCAGAGTGAGCGCGACGACGGCACCAAGGGGCTCGCGGTTCTCTTCTGCGACCTCGACGGGTTCAAGTCGATCAACGACCGGTTCGGGCACAACGCGGGTGACGCGGTTCTCATCGAGGTCGCCCGGCGGCTGTCGCGGGCCGTGCGCGACGGCGACACGGTCGCGCGGCTCGGGGGTGACGAGTTCGTGATCCTCGCGGACGGGCTCGGCCGGGCCGATGCCCAGGACCTGGCCGTACGCCTGCGCAACGAGATCATCCAGCCGATCCGGGCCGAGGGACGGGCCGTGCGCGTGGGCGCCAGCTTCGGCATCGGGTGGGCGCACTGCGGCATGACTGCGGACGAAGTGTTGAAGTCTGCCGACGAGCGGATGTACGTAGAGAAACGATCTCGTCCCAAACAGCACAGACGCGCGGGCTGATCTCCAGGTCAGGGGCCGGGTCCGCGGACCGATGCGATCCGAGTCACCCGTTTGGGGCAGCTGGAGCGGGTAGGCTCGCCATTCTGACCCCACGTATCGCGTTCGACCCGCACCGCTGAGGAGTACCACGGAGATGACGTCCGGCAACAACGGCGCCAGCACGCCCGAGGACGACGACCCGTTCGGCTACCTCTACGCCGACGGGCAGGCCAACGGAGCGCAGCCCCCCTCCGGTGGCGGCGGCTACGGCTACCCGGGCTCCGTCAACCGGAACCGTGCGGTCGGCCAGCGCCAGTACGGCCAGCCGGCCCAGGTCCAGCAGACGGCCGCCTACGGCCAGGCCTCGCAGCAGCAGGGCGTGTACGGCCAGCCGAACGCCCACTACGCGGCACCGGAGACGCTCCCCGGCGGCGGCGCCCCCACGGCCCCGCAGCAGCCGGCGTACAGCGGCGGCGGCGGTCGCCGCGGTCCCAACACCAAGGGTCTGCTGATCGGCGCGATCGCGGTGGTCGCCGCGGTCGTGATCGGCATCGGCGTGGCGATGATGAACGACAACTCCAAGAACGACAAGGCGGGTGGCGGTTCCAGCACGCCGTCCACCTCGCAGAGCTCGAAGCCGAGCCAGTCGGCCAGCAGCAGTGCGTCGGCGGAGCTGCCGAAGACGGATGCGAAGGATCTTCAGCTGGGCGGTACGGCCGCCAAGGCGTCGGACGTCCAGGGGGCCCAGGCGGCGGACGGCACCTATGTGGGCAATCTCAACAACGTCGGTTCCTCGGTGACCTGGACCATCGACAACATTGCCGAGGCCGGCGACTACACGGTCTTCGCGACCTACAGCGTCCCCGGCCAGGACCAGTCGATGACGCTCCTCGTCAACGGCACGCCGTCGGGCCGGAAATTCAACCTGAGCAACTTCGCGCACGCCGCGGACGGCGACTTCACCAAGGGCTGGACCAAGACCTTCGCCTGGACCACCCTCAAGAAGGGCCCGAACACACTCACCCTGACCTGCCAGGCCGGCGACAAGTGCAACGTCCTGCTGGACCAGTTGTGGGTGAAGAAGGGCCAGGTCAAGAGCTAGGGGCCGGTTTCAGGCCGCGCTGACCTCCCCGGTCACCGCCACCCGCCCCACCAACTCCTCGTACGCCCCCCGGTCGAACTCCCCCGCCACCGGCGCCAGTACGGTCGCCGCCGACAGGGCCACCGCCCGGGACAGGCGGTCCGGCCACGGGAGTTGCTCCGCCAAGCCCGACAGCAGTCCCGCCACCGCCGAGTCGCCCGCGCCTGTCGGGTTGCCGTGGAGGCGGGCGGGTGGGGTGGCGTGCCAGCGGCCCTCCGGGGTGACCGCCAGGAGGCCCTGTGTGCCGAGGGAGGCGACCACCGACCGGGCGCCCCGGCGGCGGGCGTCCTGGACGCCGCGCAGGGGGTCGTGGGAGCCGGTGAGTTCGGCCAGTTCGTCGGCGTTCGGTTTGACGAGGTCCGGGCGGGCGGCGATTCCGCGGCGCAGGGGCTCGCCGCCGGTGTCCAGGAGCACGGGCACCCCGGCGGCCTTCGCGAGCCGTATCAGCCCGGCGTACGCGCCCACCGGTACCCCGGGCGGCAGGCTGCCGCACAGGGCCACCGCGGACGCCGGCGCGAGCAACTCCTCGTAGGCCTCCTGGAAGGCGGACCACTCGGCGGGGGTGACGGTGGGGCCCGGTTCGTTGAGCTGTGTGGTGTCGCCGGTCCGGTCGTCCACCAGCGCGATCGTGCGCCTCGTCGGGCCCGCGACCGGGACGAGGGCGTCCACCAGGCCGGGGGTGGCGGTCAGCAGGTCCTGGACCGTGCGGCCCGTGGCGCCGCCCGTGAAGCCGGTGACGGTCACCTCGTGGCCGAGGGCAGCGAGCACGCGTGCCACGTTCACGCCCTTGCCTCCGGGGCGTTCGGTCACCTCGGTGATCCGGTGCGAGGAGTGCGGCTTGAGCGCCGGTACGCGGTACGTGAGGTCGAGAGCGGTGTTCAGCGTGACCGTGAGGAACACCTGGGCCGACCTCCCCCGAAGACGCATGCGGAACGCACGCCGAACGGACGGCGGCCGTCCCATTTTCGCAGGAGGACCGCCGTCCTCAACAGCGGGACAGATCAGTCCAGTTGGGGATCGACCACCCATTCACCGCGGCGCATCACGCCCTTGAGGGCGAATTGATGGTCAAGAACCACCAGGTCGGCGTCCTTTCCGGGCTCCAGTGAGCCGATCCGGTCGTACAGGCCGAGCAGTTTGGCGGGATTGGCCGAGATGGCGGTGACGACGTCCTCAACCGGCAGCCCGTCCACCGTCACCGCCCGCCGGAACGCCCGGTCCAGCGTGAGCGTCGACCCCGCGATGGAGCCACCCTCCACCAGACGGGCCACGCCGTCCGTGACCTCCACCTCCAAGGGGCCCAGCAGGTAGCGGCCGTCGCCGAAACCGGCCGCGTCCATCGCGTCCGTGATGAGGGCCACCCGGTCCGCGCCGGCGTGATGGAAGGCCAGCTGGAGGGCTGCCGGGTGCAGATGCGTGCCGTCGTTGATGAGTTCGACGGTGATGCGTTCGTCCTCCAGCAGGGCGGTGATCGGGCCGGGGGCCCGGTGGCCGATCTGCGGCATCGCGTTGAACAGGTGGGTCGCGACCCTGGCGCCCGCGTCGATCGCCGCCACCGTCTGCTCGTACGTCGCGTCGGTGTGCCCGATCGCCGCGATGACGCCGAGTTCGGCGAGCAGACGTACGGAGTCGAGGCCGCCGGGGAGTTCGGTGGCGAGCGTGACCATCTTCGCCCTGCCGCGCGCCGCGTCGATCAGTTTGCGCACCGCTGCCGGGTCGGGGTCGCGCAGCAGCTTCTCGGAGTGGGCGCCCTTGCGGCACGGGGAGATGAACGGGCCCTCGAAGTGGATGCCGGCGATGTCGCCCTGCTCGGCGAGTTCGCTCAGCAGGCCCGCCCGCTGGGCGAGGAGGTCCATGTCGTCGGTGACCGTCGAGGCGACCAGGGTGGTGGTGCCGTGCAGGCGGTGGGTGTGGATGCCGGTGAGGACGTCCTCGACCGTGCCCGAGGTGAAGGAGGCTCCGCCGCCGCCGTGGTTGTGGAGGTCTACGAAGCCGGGCACCACGTGGTGGCCGCTGAGGTCGATCATCCGAGCGTCAGGTGATGCCGCACCGGCGATGCGAGTGCCCTCGACGAACACTCGGCCGTTCTCGACGGTTCCGGTGGGGAGGACCACGTTGGCGCCGGAGAGCACCAGGCAGGTGCGGGCCGCTGCGGGGTGCGGGTGCGTCGTGGTTGATCGCGCAGTTCCCCGCGCCCCTGGGGGGGTTGGCGTCACGTCGGCTCCTCCGTGCGGTCGGTGGTGGCTAGGAGATCCCAGGCCATGAGCCCTGCACCCAGGCATCCGGCGCTGTCACCCAGCGCCGCGGGGACGATCGTCGGCAGCTTCTGGAAGGTGACCCGCCCCCGGACCGCCTCCCGCAGCGGCGTGAACAAGGTGTCGCCCGCCTCCGCGAGGCCGCCGCCGATGATCAGGGTGCGGGGGTCCAGCAGGGTGAGGGCGGTGACCAGGCCGTCGGCCAGGGCGTCGATCGCGTGCTGCCAGACCCGTACGGCATTCGGGTCGCCGGACGCCACGGACTTGGCGCAGTCGGCGGCGTCCGCGTCGGGGTCGCCGGTGGCCGCCGCCCAGGCCTCGCTGACGGCCGCCGCGGAGGCGTAGCGCTCCAGGCAGCCCCGCTGGCCGCAGGGACAGGGGCTGCCCCCGGGCCGTACGACGATGTGGCCGATCTCGCCCGCGAAGCCGTGTGCGCCGGCCTCCACCCGGCCCGCGATGCCGATCGCGCCCGCGATGCCGGTGCCGAGGGGGACGAAGAGGAAGCGGTCGGCGCCCTGGCCGGCGCCGATTCGGCCTTCCGCCAGTCCGCCGGTGCGTACGTCGTGGCCGAGGGCGACCGGGATGCCCAGCCGCTTGCCGAGCAGATCGCGCAGGGGTACGTCGCGCCAGCCGAGGTTGGCCGCGTAGGAGGCGATGCCCCGGTCGGCGTCGACGATGCCGGGGACGGCGACGCCGGCGGCGGACGCCTGCTCGCCGAAGTGCTCGGCGCCGTGGGCACTGAGGTCGGCGGCGAAGTCGAGGATGCCCTCGACGACCGCTTCCGGCCCGCGTTCGCGGCCGGTCGCCCGGCGGGCCTGGTGGAGGAGGGCGCCGTCCTGCGCGACCAGCGCGGCCTTCATCCCGGTGCCGCCCACATCCAGGGCGATGACATGTCTCACGGGGGACAGTGTGGCCCGAGGACCCGCAAGAGGTCTAGTCCACTCACGTGGTGTAGACCTATCGTGTCCACATGTTGAACGGCGAGACAGTAGGGTTGGGGTCAACAGCAGTGCAGCGGCGGGGTAGGACAGGAACGATCGCGGCGGCATCCGCACTGGGCATGACGGCGGTGCTCGGCGGCTGCGGCCTGACCGGCGGCGGCTCGGGGGACGTCACTCTGAAACTGATCGCCGCGGACTACGGCGACTCCGCCGACAACAGCTCCCAGAAGTACTGGGACCGGCTGGTCAGCGAGTACGAGAGCAAGCACTCCGGTGTGAAGATCGACGTCACCGTGTACTCCTGGAACGACGTGGACCGCAAGGTCAAGGAGCTGGTCGACGCGGGCAAGGCACCCGACATGGCGCAGATAGGCGCGTACGCCGACTACGCCGACAAGGGCCTGCTCTACTCGGCCGACGACATGCTCTCCATCAGCACCCAGGCCGACTTCGCCTCCCAGCTGGCCACCGCCGGGCAGGTGAAGGGCGTGCAGTACGGGCTGCCGTTCGCCGCCTCCACGCGGCTGCTCTTCTACAACAAGACCCTCTTCAAGAACGCCGGCCTCACCCCTCCGAAGACCTGGAACGAGCTCGCTGCCGACGCCAAGGTGCTCAAGGCGCGCGGAGTGAAGTTCCCGTACGCGCTGCCGCTCGGCCCGGAGGAGGCGCAGGCCGAGACCATGCAGTGGCTGCTGAGCGGTGGCGGCGGTTACACCGACACCGTCGGCACCTACGGCATCGACTCCGCGCAGAACGTCGACACCTTCAACTGGCTCAAGGACGACCTGGTCGACAAGGGCCTGACCGGTCCCGTCGCGCCCGGCAGCCTCAACCGTGCCACCGCCTTCGCCGCCTTCGCCAAGGGCGAGGTCGGCATGCTCAACGGGCACCCCTCGCTGATGAAGATCGCCGCGCAGAAGGGCGTGAAGTTCGGCATGGTGCCGATGCCCGGCAAGGACGGCGAGAGCAAGAACGCCATGGGTGTCGCCGACTGGATGATGGCCTTCAAGAAGAACGGCCACGCCGAGCAGGTCGGCAAGTTCCTCGACTTCGTCTACAGCCGGAAGAACGTGCTCGCCTTCTCCCGCGAGTACGACCTGCTGCCGGTCACCACCTCGGCCTCCGACGTCATGAGCACGGGCAAGCAGGACGCAGCCCTGGAGCCGTTCCTCAAGCAGCTGCCGCTGTCCGAGCTCTATCCCGTCGACAAGACCTCGTGGGCCTCGGTCGCCGTGGCCGTCAAGAAGCACATAGGCAGCGCGGTGGCCCCCGGCGGCAACCCCGCGGCCACCCTCGCGCAGCTGGAGTCGACGGCGTCCATGGCGGAGAACGCGCATTAGCCGCGGGGCGCTGTCAGTGGCGGGGGCTACGGTTCAGGACATGGACCAGGAGCAGTGGGGAGGCCGCGAGCCGCGCGAGCCGCTGGGTGACCGCGAGCAGGCAGTCCTCGCCCTCGAACGCCGGGGCTTTCCGGGCCCCGGCGCCAAGGAGCGCGCCATACGCGAGGAGCTGGGCCTGGCGCCCGTCCGCTACTACCAGCTGCTCAACGCCCTGCTGGACGACGAGCGGGCCCTCGCCCACGACCCGGTGACGGTGAACAGGTTGCGCAGGGTGCGCGAGACCCGCCGAGCGGAGCGCTGACGGCCGGTGCTCCCCTGAGCCATGGGTGCGCCCTGCCCTGCGCGGTTATGGTCACCGTATGGGCACCCATACGGACACGGACTCGACGCACTCCATGGACCCCCTGCCGACGCCCGCCACGCAGGCAGGCCGGGACGGGCTCGCAGCGATCCTCGCGAACCCCGCGAAAACGGTGGTCGGCCTGGACTTCGACGGCACCCTCGCCCCGATCGTTGCGGACCCCGAGCAGGCCCGCGCCCACCCGGAGGCGGTGCCCGCGCTCGCCGCCCTCGCCCCGCGGATCGCCTCCGTCGCGGTGGTCACCGGCCGCCCGGCCGGCGTCGCCGTGCGGCACGGCGGCTTCGCGGGCGTTCCCGGCCTGGAGCACCTGGTCGTCCTCGGCCACTACGGCGCCGAACGCTGGGACGCGGTCAGCGGCAAGGTCAGCGCACCCGCCCCCCACCCCGGCGTCGCCGCGGTCCGCGCCGAACTCCCCGGCTTCCTCGACCGCATCGGCGCCTGGCAGGGCACCTGGATCGAGGAGAAGGGCCGCGCCGTGGCGGTCCACACCCGCCGCGCAGCGGACCCCCAGGCCGCCTTCGAGGCCCTGCGCGCCCCCCTCACCGACCTCGCCACCCGCCACGGCCTGATCGTCGAACCCGGCCGCCTGGTCCTTGAACTGCGCCCCCCGGGCACCGACAAGGGAGTGGCCCTGCTGGAGTACGTCCGCGAGATCGACGCCTCGGCAGTCCTCTACGCCGGCGACGACCTCGGCGACCTCCCCGCCTTCGCGGCGGTCGACAAACTCCGCTCCGACGGCATCCCCGGCCTCCTCGTCTGCAGCGGCAGCGACGAGGTCACGGAACTACGCGAACGGGCGGACCTGGTGGTGGACGGCCCGGAGGGGGTTGTACGCCTGCTGCGAGCCCTGGCGGGGCACATCAGCCCGTCCGGCGTTTGAGGACAAGGCCCCTCAAGGGCCGAAAAGGCGGGGGTCCGGGGGCGGCAGCCCCCAGACCTCAGCCGCGCAACGCCTCCAGCTGCTCAAGAAACCACTGAGCCGGCGGCAACGCCGTGGCCGCAGCAGCAAGCCGCTTGCTGCGCTCGGCCCGCTCAGCCGCCGACAGGCACAACGCGGCGTGCAGTGCGCCCGCCGTCCCGATCACGTCGTACGGGTTCACGGTGATCGCGTCCTCGCCCAGCTCGGCGTGGGCGCCCGCCTCCCGCGACAGCACCAGCGCGCAACCCTCGTCGGAGACGACCGGGACCTCCTTCGCGACCAGGTTCATGCCGTCCCGGATCGGGTTGACGAGAGCCACGTCGGCCAGCCGGTAGGCGGCCAGCGAGCGGGCGAAGTCGTCCTTGACGTGCAGCACGACCGGGGTCCAACCGGGCGTCCCGAAGCGGGAGTTGATCTCATCCGCCACCCGCTGCACCTCGGCCGTGTAGTCGCGGTACACGGCGAGGTCCTGCCGGGAGGGATAGGCGAACGCGACGTGCACGACCCGCTCCCGCCACTCGGGGCGGTCCGCCAGCAGCTGCCGGTACGCCAGCAGCCCGCGCACGATGTTCTTCGACAGCTCGGTGCGGTCGACCCGTACGACGGTCCTGCGACCGGCGCCGATCTCCTCCTTCAGCGCGGCCATCCGCTCGGCCACATCGGCCTCGTGCGACCGCTTGCGCAGGAAGTCCGCGTCGGCGCCGAGGCCGTGCACGCCGATCTCCGTGCTCCCGAGGCCGCCCACCACCGCCGTGGCGCACGCCGTGAACGCGTCCGCCCAGCGCCGGGTCAAGAAGCCCAGCCGGTCGGCGCCCAGCATGCCGCGCAGAAGCTGCTCGGCGATGTCGTCCGGCAGCATCCGGAAGTAGTCCACCGGCGCCCACGGCGTGTGCGAGAAGTGCCCGATGCGCAGGTCGGGACGGAGCTTGCGGAGCATGCCCGGCACCAGACACAGGTGGTAGTCCTGCACCAGCACCGCCGCGCCCTCGGCCGCCTCCTGGGCCAGGGCCTCGGCGAAGGCCCGGTTGTAGGTCTCGTACGAGGCCCACTGCCGCCGGAACTCCGCGTCGAAGACCGGCTCCAGGGGCGTCTGGTACAGCATGTGGTGGACGAACCACAGCACCGAGTTCGCGATGCCGTTGTAAGCGTCGGCGTGCACGTCGGCCGGGATGTCCAGCATCCGCACCCCGTCCTCGCCGACCCCGCGTCGTACCGCCTCGCGGTCGCCGTCGGACAGCGCCGAGCACACCCACAGGGCGTCCGCGTCGGGCCCGATCGCGGAGAGGCCGGAGACCAGCCCGCCGCCGCCGCGCCTGGCGGCCAGCGAGCCGTCCTGCTGCACTTCGTACGAGACCGGGCCGCGGTTGGACGCGACCAGCACCTGATGACCAGCGCCGTGCGTGGAAGCCATACGCCTCAACCTAGCCCGGCCCGTAAACGCTCAAACGTATGTCTGGGCTCTGCGGGTGGACCGTATACACCGCCCACGCCGCGTAACGCGCCGCCTCAGGCGACCTTGCGCGACGCGTACTCCGCGATCTCCACCATCGGCGGCCGCTCCTCCGTGTCCACGGAGTAGGTGCGCGGTTCGAAGCCCTCCTCGCCCCGTTCGAACTGGGTGAGGGAGGGGCGGATGAGATGGCCGCGGGCCAGCCTCAGCTGTGCCGTGCGGTAGATCGCGGCGGACATCCGGCCCAGCGCCTGCCCGTCCTGGTGGCGGTGCTTGCGCACCCCGACGTCCACCTGGGCGAGCGCGTCGAGGCCCACCAGGTGCAGGGCGTCGACCAGCATGCCCAGCTCGACGCCGTACCCGACGGGGAACGGCAGCTGTTCCAGCAGGCTGCGGCGGGCCGCGTACTCGCCGCCGAGCGGCTGCACGAAGCCCGCCAGCTGCGGCCAGTGCATGTTCAGCAGCGGGCGCGCCATCAGCTCGGTGACCCGGCCGCCCTGGCCCTGGGCGCCGGCCAGCGGACGGTCGTACATGCCCTTGACCAGGTCGACCGCCGGGTCGGTGAGCAGCGGGCCGACGATCCCGGAGACGAAGTCGGAGGAGAACTCCTTCAGGTCGGCGTCGATGAAGCAGACGATGTCCCCGCCGGTGACCAGGAGCGAGCGCCACAGCACCTCGCCCTTGCCGGGGACGGTCGGGATGCGGGGCAGGATGTCGTCACGGTGGACGACCCTGGCCCCGGCCGCCGCGGCGACCTCGGACGTGCGGTCGGTGGACCCGGAGTCGACGACGACGATCTCGTCGACGAGCGGGACCTGCTGCATCAGGTCGTGACGGATGATCGCGACGATGTCGCCGACCGTCTCCTCCTCGTTGAGCGCGGGCAGCACCACGCTGACCGACTGACCCGTGCGCTGCTTGGCGGCGAGGATCTGGTGGAGAGGGCGGTCGGTCAGGGACCAGGAGCGGGTGCTCAGCCAGCGCTCGACTTCTTCCAGCACGTAGGCGGCTCCTCTGCGTTCTCTCGGCGAGCGTGGGATCCGTGATCCATCTCGCGGTTCGGACGACTATCTCAACTGTCCTGGCCTTCGGTTACAGTCTTGAACAACGCTGGTGACCATCGCATGTCGGGGGTCGTCCCGCGTTGAACGAGTTGAACAACCGAATACCGCTCATCCAGAGGGGCAGAGGGATACGGCCCGATGAAGCCCCGGCAACCCTCCAGCCGGTCTCGTACCGATCGATGCTGATCGTTCCGCGAGGCTCCCGGCTAGGGAAGGTGCCAAATCCGTCTCACGGCGAGATGCGTCGTGAGGAAGATGAGGAGAAAGGGCCTCGCCTCACATGGCTGCGCAGACTGTTGCAAGCACCACCGACTCCACGACCGTCGACCTCGGTCCCGCCGCGGCGCTCTCCTGCCGCGAGTGCGGTCACCAGGTGCCCCTCGGCCCGGTCTTCGCCTGCGAGGAGTGTTTCGGCCCGCTCGAGATCGCCTATGACTTCTCGGCCTACGACACCGAGGAGCTCCGCAAGCAGATCGAGGCGGGTCCCGCGAACATCTGGCGTTACGCGCCCCTGCTGCCCGTCCCGGCGGACGTGGCGGACAAGCCCAACATCAACCCCGGTTGGACCAAGCTCGTCAAGGCCGACAACCTCGCCCGCGAACTGGGCGTCGACGCCGGCAAGCTCTTCGTGAAGGACGACTCCGGCAACCCGACGCACTCCTTCAAGGACCGGGTCGTCGCCCAGGCCATCGAGGCCGCCCGCGCCTTCGACTTCACCACCCTGTCCTGCTCGTCCACCGGCAACCTCGCCGGTGCGGTGGGTGCCGCGGCCGCCCGCGCCGGCTTCCGTTCCTGCGTGTTCATTCCGCACGACCTGGAGCAGGGCAAGGTCGTCATGGCCGCGGTCTACGGCGGCGAGCTCGTCGGCATCGAGGGCAACTACGACGACGTGAACCGCTTCTGCTCCGAGCTGATCGGCGACCCGGCCGGCGAGGGCTGGGGCTTCGTCAACGTCAACCTGCGGCCGTACTACGCGGAGGGCTCCAAGACCCTGGCGTACGAGATCTGCGAGCAGCTCGGCTGGCAGCTGCCCGACCAGCTGGTCGTGCCGATCGCCTCCGGCTCCCAGCTCACGAAGATCGACAAGGGGCTGCAGGAGCTGATCAAGCTCGGGCTCGTCGAGGACAAGCCCTACAAGATCTTCGGGGCGCAGGCCGAGGGGTGCAGCCCTGTCTCCGTCGCCTACAAGGCGGGGCACGACGTCGTACGGCCGCAGAAGCCGAACACGATCGCCAAGTCGCTGGCCATCGGCAACCCGGCGGACGGTCCGTATGTGCTGGACATCGCCCGGCGTACCGGTGGGGCGGTGGAGGATGTCAATGACGAGCAGATCGTGGACGCGATTCGGCTGCTCGCCCGGACCGAGGGGATCTTCGCGGAGACCGCCGGTGGCGTGACCGTGGGCGTGACGCGCAAGCTCATCGAGAACGGCGTGCTCGACCCGGCCCTGACGACGGTCGTCCTCAACACCGGTGATGGTCTGAAGACGCTGGACGCGGTGGCCGGTACCGGGCTCACCGCGACGATTCGCCCCAGCCTGGAGTCGTTCCGTGAGGCCGGCCTCGCGTAGTCGTTCCCCGCGCCCCTTGAAAGCCACACCCCGACCGGAGGTTCATCGTGAGCGTCAACGTTCGTATCCCCACCATCCTGCGTACCTACACCGGCGGCCAGGCCGAGGTCACTGCTGAAGGTGGGACCCTCGGCGAGGTCATCGCCGATCTGGAGAAGAACCACACCGGGATCGCCGCGCGGGTTCTCGACGACCAGGGGAAGCTGCGGCGGTTCGTCAACGTGTATGTGAACGACGACGACGTGCGGTTCGAGCAGGGGCTGGAGACGGCGACTCCGGACGGGGCGGGCGTCTCGATCATCCCGGCCGTCGCCGGAGGCTGACCGGAAACAGGTCGGACGACCGCTTATTACCGTCGGTAATGTCGGTTACGAAGAGTTCATCGAATTGCCCCCTCCGTGAGAGAAGCGGAGGGGGCAATTCTGCATGGTTGAGCACGGTACAGTTGGGGAACCTGCTCGACTCCGCTTGCCGCGTGCATATGAGTTCTTGCTTCTCGGGCAGCGAGAAGTAGCCAAAGTGTGCAGGTTTTTTGCGTCTTATGCTCCATTTATGGGGCCCGACTTGCCCTGAATTCGGGCGAATTCTCCGTAAGGTCCCGACCGGTCGTGCCCGGAATTCTCGTCCGATTGACCTGTTGCAGACGGCAGTTGGACAGATACATTCAGCCGCGGTCGACGCGTTCCGGCGCACGCCCCCAACCGTGGGGGGTGAGGTCTGACCCGGATCCGCGAAGTGTGGATCTGTGCAAGGGCCAGTAATAGGGGAGTTAGGCATGGCTCAGGGCACCGTCAAGTGGTTCAACGCGGAGAAGGGGTACGGCTTCATCGCGGTCGACGGTGGTGCGGATGTTTTCGTCCACTACAGTGCGATTCAGATGGACGGCTACCGCACCCTGGAAGAGGGCCAGCGGGTCGATTTCGAGATCTCGCAGGGCCAGAAGGGGCCGCAGGCGGACATGGTCCGTCTGGCGACCAGCTGAAGCACGCGCCGGGTTAACTGCAGCGACGTTCTTCTGTTCTTGATCGAAGGGCCCGCACCTCAGGGTGCGGGCCCTTCGGCATGCCCGGGGGGCCTGGGCAGGTCCCGGCGTGGGTGCCGCCCGGTACCCGGTAGCCGCTTGCGCCCGCTCGTCGCCCGACCACCACCCCTCAACGAGCCCGCTCCGCGGGCACACCTTGCACTCGGGGGGGTCGAGTGCTAATCATTGGCGTTAGCACTCTGAAGGTGAGAGTGACAAAGATGGACCGGGTCGGTGAGGCCCGCAGGCCGGGTGGGGCAAGGAACCCACGGGTCGGCGAGCCGTCCGTCGCGGGCGCGGGCGCGGTCCGAAGGAATCACCCCCAGTCCTGGAGGGACCACTTCACATGGCCAAGATCATCGCGTTCGACGAGGAGGCGCGGCGCGGCCTCGAGCGCGGCATGAACCAGCTCGCGGACGCCGTGAAGGTGACGCTCGGCCCCAAGGGCCGCAACGTCGTCCTCGAGAAGAAGTGGGGCGCCCCCACGATCACCAACGATGGTGTCTCCATCGCCAAGGAGATCGAGCTCGAGGACCCGTACGAGAAGATCGGCGCCGAGCTGGTCAAGGAAGTCGCCAAGAAGACGGACGACGTCGCCGGTGACGGTACGACCACGGCGACCGTGCTCGCCCAGGCCCTCGTCAAGGAAGGCCTGCGCAACGTAGCCGCCGGCGCCAACCCGATGGCCCTCAAGCGCGGTATCGAGAAGGCCGTCGAGGCCGTCTCCGGTGCCCTGCTCGAGCAGGCCAAGGATGTCGAGACCAAGGAGCAGATCGCTTCCACGGCCTCCATCTCCGCCGCCGACACCCAGATCGGCGAGCTCATCGCCGAGGCCATGGACAAGGTCGGCAAGGAAGGCGTCATCACCGTCGAGGAGTCCCAGACCTTCGGTCTGGAGCTGGAGCTCACCGAGGGTATGCGCTTCGACAAGGGCTACATCTCGGCGTACTTCGCCACCGACATGGAGCGGATGGAGGCGTCGCTCGACGACCCGTACATCCTGATCGCCAACTCCAAGATCGGTTCCGTCAAGGACCTGCTCCCGCTCCTGGAGAAGGTCATGCAGTCGGGCAAGCCGCTGCTGATCATCGCCGAGGACGTCGAGGGCGAGGCCCTGTCGACCCTGGTCGTCAACAAGATCCGCGGCACCTTCAAGTCCGTCGCGGTCAAGGCCCCCGGCTTCGGCGACCGCCGCAAGGCGATGCTGAACGACATCGCCATCCTCACCGGCGGCGAGGTCATCTCCGAGGAGGTCGGTCTCAAGCTCGAGAACACCTCCCTCGACCTGCTGGGCCGCGCCCGCAAGGTGGTCATCACCAAGGACGAGACCACCATCGTCGACGGCGCCGGCTCCACGGAGCAGGTGCAGGGCCGGGTCAACCAGATCCGTGCCGAGATCGAGAACAGCGACTCGGACTACGACCGCGAGAAGCTGCAGGAGCGCCTGGCGAAGCTCGCCGGCGGTGTCGCGGTCATCAAGGCCGGTGCCGCCACCGAGGTGGAGCTCAAGGAGCGCAAGCACCGCATCGAGGACGCCGTCCGCAACGCGAAGGCGGCCGTCGAGGAGGGCATCGTCGCCGGTGGTGGCGTCGCGCTCATCCAGGCCTCTTCGGTCTTCGAGAAGCTGGACCTGGAGGGTGACGAGGCGACCGGTGCCAACGCCGTGCGCATCGCGCTCGAGGCCCCGCTGAAGCAGATCGCCGTCAACGCCGGCCTCGAGGGCGGTGTCGTGGTGGAGAAGGTGCGCAACCTGACCCCGGGCCACGGCCTGAACGCCGCGACCGGCGAGTACGTCGACCTGGTCAAGGAAGGCATCATCGACCCGGCGAAGGTCACGCGCTCTGCCCTGCAGAACGCCGCCTCCATCGCCGCGCTCTTCCTCACCACCGAGGCCGTCATCGCCGACAAGCCGGAGAAGGCCGCCGCGCCTGCCGGTGGCGGTATGCCGGGCGGTGACATGGACTTCTGATCGGCCTCCGGCTGATCCGGGTTCCAACCGAGGGCGGCACTCCCTGGAAACAGGGGGTGCCGCCCTCGGGCGTGTTCGAGGTCATAGGAAATTTGATTAAGTAGGTGCAACAATGCGTATGCACATACCAGTAGGTCAATGCAGCCATCGCACGAGGAGCCCACCCACGTGACCACCGCCCCCTCCCGCGCCGCCGAGATCCTCTCCCGGCCCACCGCGATCAACGGCCTGACCGTCCCCAACCGCATCGTCATGGCACCCATGACGCGCATGTTCTCCCCGGGCGGCGTCCCCGGCGAGGACGTGGTGTCGTACTACGCCCGCCGGGCCGCCGCCGGTGTCGGGCTGATCGTCACCGAGGGCACCTACGTCGGCCACGAGTCCGCCGGCAACAGCGACCGCGTCCCCCGGTTCCACGGCGAGGAGCAGCTCGCGGGCTGGCAGAAGGTCGCCGAGGCGGTGCACGCGGCGGGCGGCACGATCGTTCCGCAGCTGTGGCACATCGGCACGGTCCGCAACCAGGGTGACGGCCCCTACCCGGACGCCCCCTCGCACGGCCCCTCCGGTCTGCGCGTCACCGGCGTCGAGGACGCCACCCCCATGACCCAGGCCGACATCGACGCCGTCATCGGCGCGTTCGTCGAGTCCGCGGTCGCCGCCGAGCGCATCGGCTTCGACGGCATAGAACTGCACGGCGCGCACGGCTACCTCCTCGACCAGTTCCTGTGGGCCGGCACCAACCGGCGTACGGACGCGTACGGCGGCGACGCCGTGGCGCGTACGAAGTTCGCGGCGGAGATCGTGGCGGCCGTGCGGGAGGCGGTGTCGCCGGAGTTCCCGATTCTGTTCCGGTACTCGCAGTGGAAGCAGGAGGCGTACGACGCGCGTCTTGCCGAGACGCCGGAGGAGCTGGAGGCCATCCTCGCGCCGCTGGCCGCGGCCGGCGTGGATGCGTTCCATGCCTCTACGCGGCGGTACTGGCTGCCGGAGTTCGAGGGCTCCGACCTCAATCTGGCGGGGTGGACGAAGAAGCTGACGGGGCGGCCGACCATCACCGTCGGGTCGGTGGGGCTCGACGGGGACTTCCTCCGGGGGTTTGCCGGGGAGGGGTCGCCGATCCGGGGGATCGACGATCTGCTGGACGGGCTGGAGCGGGAGGAGTACGACTTCGTCGCTGTCGGGCGGGCGTTGCTGCAGGATCCCGAGTGGGCGGCGAAGGTGCTTGCCGGGCGGAGCGACGAGCTTGAGCCGTACTCGGCGAGTGCGCTGAAGACGCTGAGCTGAGCGGAGCGGTGCGGGTCGGTGGGGGTGCGCGGCCCCGGGGGCTGCGCACCCAGACCCCCATCGGCCTCCGGCCTGGTCCTCACATGCCGGACGGGCCGAAAATATGTGGCGTCCCGCAGCGATCCAGACCAGGAGTTGATGATGACGACCACTGTCGTGCGTACCGTCGCCGGAGCGGTGCGTGGGCGCCTTGAGGACGGGCTGACGGTGTTCCGCGGCATTCCGTTCGCCGAACCGCCCGTCGGCAAGGACCGGTTCGGGGCGCCGCGTCCGGTGCGGGCCTGGGAGGGGACCCGGGAGGCGTACGAGTTCGGGCCGCCGCCTCCGCAGGAGTCCGGGATCCAGGGGCGCAGGGGGGTGCTGAACGCCCCCGAGGGCGATGAGTGGCTCACCGTCAATGTCTGGACGCCCGAGGCGGATTCGGGTGCTCTGCGGCCGGTGATGGTGTGGGTCTACGGCGGGGCCTACAAGCTCGGGCACTCCGGCAGTCCCGGGTACGACGCCCAACGCATCGCCCGTGACGGGGACCTGGTCGTCGTGACGCTCAACTACCGGGTCGGGATCGAGGGGTTCGCGCTCATCGAGGGGGCGCCTGCCAATCGCGGGCTGCTCGATCAGGTGGCGGCGCTGGAGTGGGTGCGGGAGAACATCGAGGGGTTCGGCGGCGACCCCGGGCAGGTGACCGTCTTCGGTGAGTCCGCGGGGGCCGGGTCGGTGGCCTCCCTGCTGGCCATGCCGAGCGCCCGGGGGCTGTTCCGGCGGGCGGTCGCGCAGAGTGTGCCGGGGACCTACTTCTCCGGCGAGCTGGCCCGTGACATCGCGTCCGCCATCGCGGAGGAGGCGGGGCTGCGGCCGACGGCGGCCGATCTCGCGACCGTCGATCCCCGTCAACTGACCTCGGTGGGCGAGGCGTTGAGCGCGCGGATGATGTCGTACGCGGACCGGTGGGGGCGGGTGGCCCCGACGGCCACGCCCTTCTCGCCGGTGGTCGACGGCGAGGTGCTGCCGTGCACACCCTGGCAGGCGCTGAGGGCGGGCGCGGGGAAGGACGTCGACCTGCTCGTCGGGCACAACCGGGACGAGTTCCGGCTGTTTCTCGCGCTCGGCGGGATGCTGGGCGAGATCGGGGAGGAGCAGGCGGGCTGGGCGCTGCGGACGTTCGGGCCGGGGCCGGACGGGGAGCGGGCGTATCGCGCGGCCTTCCCGCAGGCCACGCCGGGTGAGCTGTTCGAGCGCGTGCAGACGGACTGGTTGTTCAACATGCCGTCACTGCACCTGGCCGAGGCACAGGTCGCGGGTGGCGGTCGCGCTCACCTCTACGAGCTGACCTGGGCGGCCCCTGGCGGCGGGGGCGGTCTCGGGGCGTGCCACGGGCTGGACATTCCGCTGCTGTTCGGCACGTTCGAGGCGGACCTGGGGCAGCTGCTGTTCGCGGGTACGGGGGCCACCGCGGAGGGGGAGGCGCTGTCGTCCCGTTTCCGGGAGTCCTGGACGGCGTTCGCGCGGTCGGGCGATCCGGGCTGGCCGGCGTTCGAGGCGGAGGAGCGCCTGGTCCAGGTGCTGGACGCCGGGCCGAAGGAGCAGGTCGGGCCGTATCCGGAGGAGACCTCGCGGCGGCTGTGGGAGGGGTACGAGTTCGCGCCGCTCCCGCTGCTCGAGTAGGCGCCGCTAGAGGTTTCCCAACGGCTCGATGTCGACCTTCACCGGCGTGCCCCAGACACGCAGCACCTCGTAGTCGGTGAACTCGTGCACCAGCCGGTACGCCATCGCGGGGCGGGGCCCGCGGCGCTGAGCGGCCAGATACAGCTCGGCCTCGCGCCGGTCCCGCCTCGGCGTGCCGCACAGGTGCCAGGTCTGGCCGTTCCACGCCTCCGGGAGCCAGCGCTGCTGGGGCTGCGGGCGGTCGGCGCTGGCGCCGTAGCGGGAGGGGGCGGTCTCGGTGGCGTGCGGGAGTACGGGGCCGCCGTTGAACTCGGCGCGGCGGGCCGCCCGGCGCCGGGTCTCGCAGAGCAGGCAGCGGTCGTGGGCGTTCTCGTCGACCGGGCCGTTCGGGTGCTCGGGGCAGCGGGTGGCGGGCGCGGCGGAGGTGACGCTCTCGTCCAGCAGGTCCAGAGCGCGGCGCAGGTCAGCCTTGACCTCGTGGAGCTTGCCGTCGGGGGTGTCGGCGGTGAGGGCTTCGCCGTGCTCGCCGAGGAGGCGGAGGGCTCGGCCCAGGGCCGTCAGTTGGGCATGGTTCATAGGTATCAGTGTGCGCAGTCCTTGAGCTCTTCGGTGTCCAGGGTGCAGAAGGGGATCTGGCCGGCGCGGGCGTGCCGCTCACCGGGCTGCCGACGCTTCGGTCTGCTCGGCCAGGTCGAGAGTGCGCAGTGCGAGCCACTGGTCATGGATGGCGCTGGGGGACCGTAGGAGCGAGCGGCTGAGCAGTGCTTCGGCCCGTGTCAGGCGCTTGCGTACGGCGGATGCCGAGATGGACAGCGCGGCCGCCGTGGGGCCGATGCGTGCGTCGAGGCGCAGCCAGGTGGTGAGGGTCTCCGCGATGCATGCCGGGACGTCGGGCCCGGTGACAGGACGGAACTGCTGCTGGGCCCACACCCCGACGCGGGGCAGTGACAGCAGCTCGTCCAGGACGGGCACCGGCTTTGCCGCCCGTGCGGCGTCGCCCTCCGGCGGGGGCGGGATCTGCGCGGTGGCGCTGCGCAGAGCGAGTGCCAGTGCGGCTTGGTCGGAGAGCCGGTGAAGATCCAGGCCGAGCAGCTCCTGGATGCATGTCAGGCGCGCGCTCAGGGTGTTGCGGTGAATATTCAGGTGGGCCGTCGCACGGGAGTGGAAGCTGAGCCATGACGCGGCGGTGGCCAGCAGTTCCGCGCCGTCGGGGTCCTGGGTCCGTCTCGCGTGGTGGGTACGGATCGGTGAGAGGAAGGCCTTGGCCCAGGCCGCCGCGGCGGGCCCGATGGTCAGCGCCAGGTCGGGGCCGGCCGCGAACGAGGCCTGCCGTTCCGGGCGGCCGCGTGCGGCGGCGAGAGCATGGAAGGCCTGCGCGTAGCCGGTGGCGGTGTCCCGCAGGGGCACGGCACTGCTCTCTCCGATCCAGCAGAGGGCCGCCAGTTCGGGGGGCGAGGCCGGTGCCGGGGCGTCGTCAGCGGGCACAAGCATGAAGAGGTGGTCGACGTACACCGGGCACGGCACGACCCACGCGCCTTTGGCCATGTCGCTCAGTTTCCGGGCCAGTTGGCCGCGAACGCTCGGCGGGCCCTCGATGACGTACACCCGTACCACCTCGGGCAGAGCCGGCCGCAGCGCCCCCGCGATCTGGCGTGCGGTGGACGTATGGCCGTTCATCAGCAGGCGCAGGACTGCTTCACGCGTCCCGGCTTCGGCGATCCTCAGCCGGCGCTGCCGGCGCCGGGTGTGTTCCGCCAGCCAGCTCAGACTCAGCACGGATGAGGCATCCGCAAGCAGGAGTGGCAGTTCAGGTGGTGCCGGCCTGGGCACCACGGCAGCGAGAAGGGGCGCGGTGGAGCCCCGCGATCCGTCGAGGGGAAGGACGATGCAGGTGAGTCCGTCCTCGTCGATGGCAACGGATCCCAGCCGCCGCTCGGTCAGTTCTCGTGCCCCGCGCAGTGCGAGACCACGCTCGGCGTCGCCGAGGAGGGCGCGGGCCGGGTAGGTCGCAGTGCCCGCGGGGTTCATCAGGAAGGCGGTGGCGCTGGTGCGGCCCTCCAGCCAGCGAAGCACCGGCCCGGTGCCGCCCGTGCGCGCGGCACGCTGCATGTCCAGCACGTCGTCGGCCCGTCGAATCCGTACGGCAGCCGCCGTGTCCGCACGCAGATCACCGTGCATGTCGCCCCCCGAGAGACTCGCAAGTCGGTCCGGTCGCAGAGTAGGCAGGCGCTGGCAGGGTCACAACAAGGCTCGCTGTGCGGACCGGCACCGGAGGGACGGCTTCACCGTGCAACGGATACTTCGCGCCACCCGCAGCCGTCATGGCGTTCTCGCGCGCCACCGACCACGGCGCACCGGATCCTCGACGCTCAGGGGGAATTCATGCGTCGTCGCCACAAGCTCGCCGCGACCGTCGCGGCCGCGGGAGCACTGCTCGGCTGGGGCGTCGCCACCGGCGCCGGCGTGGGCACCGCGTCGGCCACCAGTTTCGTCTGCGACCACCTCAGCTCCGATCCCGGCGGCGACGCCTGCTCGCACCAGACCACGCTCGGGATCGACCACGCGTACACCACCAACCAGAGCCTCTGGACCCGTGACGAGAAGATCACCGTCCAGAATGACGGAAACCTGGTGCAGTACTGCCTGAACAGCCGCTGGTCCTACGGCCTGAACAAACAGGTCAGCGCCGGCACCCCGGTGTGGTCGACCGGCACGAACAAGTGGAACGCCGTCGGCGGGAAGCTGGTGTTCTGGCACGACGGCAACCTGGCCCACTACGGCGACTGGCAGCAGCTCAACGGATCGGTCGTGGAGGGCAACGACTGACAGTCCGCCAGTTGGAGCCCGAACGCCACGGCCATTCTCCAGGCGGACGGGAACCTGGTGATCTGGTCCAACGGCAGGGCGGTCCGGGCCAACAACACCTACCACTTCTGCCCGGGCACCGAGCACTACTGGAACGGCTACCGGTAACCACCTAGTCGTCCTTCACGGCATCGAGGAAGGAGGACCAGGCCGCCGCCCGGAACACGAGCTTCGGGCCGTGGGGGTTCTTGGAGTCGCGGACGGGGACGACGGCGGGGTGGCCGTCGGCTACTTCGAGGCAGTTGTTGCCGCCGCCGCCGCTGTAGCTCGACTTGTGCCAGGTGGCCGTGCTCAGGTCGTAGTCAGGGGTGTTCCTCATGGGCGTAATCCTGCGCCAACGCCTCGATGAGGGCCAGGGACTTCTCCTGCGGGAGCGCGGAGGCCACGAGGAGATCGAACCTGAACCTCAGTTGGGCGACCGTTGATGGGTCGTCCTCCAGGCGTCCGGTGCCCGGCCCCTCGTAGTAGACGAGCGGAGGGGCGTCCTCGAACTCCATCAGCTTGAGGGCACCCTCCATCGCCGTGTGGGCCCCCGCGCTGAACGGCAGCATCTGCACGATGATCCGCCTTCGCCGAGCCAGACCGGCGATGTGGCGCAGGGCTTCTGCCATCACCGCCCGGCCGCCGGTCTCCCGGCGCAGTGCCGCCTCGTCAAGTACCACCCACAACACCGGCCTTGTTGGGTGGTCGAGCAGGCGGATCCGCTCCAACCGGCCGTCCACCCACTCGTCGATCGTCTCCTCCGATGCCGTCGGGTCGTATGCGCGGTTCACGGCCCGTGCGTACGCGGCCGTCTGGAGCAGCCCGGGGATCAGGAGCGGCGCGTACTCTCGGATCGCCGTGGCCTGCGCCTCGGCCTCCGCCGCCTCCGCGAAATCCTCCAGGTACTTCGACTTGGCCGCCGCCCGGCAGTTCCGCAGGAAGAAGCCTCCCGTCTCCAGGACTTCGTCCAGCATCCGCGCGTACTCCGGCTGCATCCGCCGCGTGCCCGCCTCCAGCTGTCCGATGAACGAGCCGCTGACGAACAGCCGTAGCCCCAGTTCGTCCTGGCTCAGTCCGGCCTTCTCGCGTGCGTGCCGCAACTCCGCGCCCAGGAGGGCCCGCGGCGAAGACGACGGATCGAGGTCCTTGGGTCCCGGCATGTGCAACTCCCTGTCGGACACTGGGCGTTGTTGGAACGTGTCGTATGGCCAGGTTAGGGGCGTTACGGCCACGCTGTGTTGCGAACAGCGAACTCAGCGTGGAGGTAGGAGCGACGTGCGGTCGACCGAAGAAGTCGTCGAAAGCCTGCGGGAGGCCCTCACGGGCGTCGGGGTGGCCCTGCCGTCCCTGCGCGTCGATCCCGTGACCGGCGCGAGCGAGGAGCCGTTCGCGCTGGTCGACCTCGGGCGCTGCAATGTCCGTACGGCGGAGAAGCTGGCGTCGGTGCTGCGGGGGGAGCGGCCGGCGGTCGGTGCGTACGCAACCGATGTGCGGGACGGGCGGCTCGGTGAGGTCATGGGGCATGTCGGCGGGCGGGTGCAGCTGCGGCCGGTCGGCGGCGGGCGGGAGTGGGAGTGCCCGCCGGAGGCGGTGGGGGCCGCGCCGCCCGAGGAGGTGCTGCGGGCTCGGGTGCGCAGCCGGAACCGAGGGGTGCGTCTGCCATGAGGGGGTCGTGCGGGCCGGCATCGGCTGAAGAACCAAGGCCGGGAAGTTAAGGCTGGCTGGGGCGCTGTCCAGGCGCGGGTGGGCGTGCTGGCCCTGCGGTGAATGACGAACGGGACCGCTGGTAGA
>NZ_JBFBBE010000009.1:0-166553 GCF_040682555.1 Streptomyces sp. NPDC051172 | reverse complement strand
ATCTACCAGCGGTCCCGTTCGTCATTCACCGCAGGGCCAGCACGCCCACCCGCGCCTGGACAGCGCCCCAGCCAGCCTTAACTTCCCGGCCTTGGTACAAAATGGGGCGATGCGAAAGATCGGTGCACCGCGTGCGGCGGCCGCGACGGCGGCCCTGGGAGCCCTTTTGTCGGCCTTGACCGCGTGCGGCGGCGCGCAGGACAGCAGTACCGCACAGACAGACGCCGCGGGCAATACGGCCGCCACGCGCGCACGTGCCGCCCAGGGCGCCCGCATCCCCGGCATCGGCGACCGCCTGAGACAGCGGATTCCAGCGAACTCCCGTCAGGTCGTGGCGGTCTACGGGACGGGCAGGGACTCCGCGGACTCCACTGTCGTGCTGTACACGAAGCACGGCTCGAGCTGGGGGCGGACCCGCAGCTGGCCGGCGCACAACGGCAAGAAGGGCTGGACCGCCGACCACCACGAGGGGGACCGGCGCAGTCCTGTCGGCGTGTTCACCCTCACCGACGCGGGCGGTGTCCTGCCCGACCCCGGCGCCCGGCTCCCGTACACGCGCGACGCGTCCTTCGCGGCCCCGCGCCGGTGGGCCGCCTCGCACTGGCACGACTTCGACTACGTCATCGCCATCGACTACAACCGCGTCAAGGGCACCGCGCCCAACGACCCGACCCGCCCCGAGGGCGACGCGAAGGGCGGCAGCATCTGGCTGCACATGGACCACGGCAGCGGTACGTCGGCCTGCATCAGCCTGTCCAAGGCGGCGATGGAGTACCTGCTGCGCACGCTCGACCCGGACCGGCATCCCGTGGTGGTGATGGGGGACAGGGCGGACCTGGGGGCCCGGCACTTCTGACGGAGGCCTCATTGCCACGGGGTGCCGACTCCCCGTAGAACACGGGCCATGAAGAGACGGATCGTCATGTCCATGCTCGCCGGAGCAGCCCTCCTGGCGAGCGCCCTCCTCGGGGCGGGGCCGGCCGGCGCCGCCGACGTGCCCGCCGAGTTCGGCACCGACTGGCACGACCCGGTGACGGCGGCTCCGCCCGTCGACAGACCGGCCGGCAAGTCCTGCCAAGTCACGCTCGCCGAGGCCCAGTTCAAGGACTTCACCCCCTACAGGGGAACGTACACACCACCCGAGGGCTGTGGCGACCGCTGGAGCAAGGTGGTGCTGCGCCTCGACGGCAAGGTCAAGGGGCGGCAGTTCGACCGGATCGGCTATCTGCACGTCGGCGGGGTCGAGATCCTTCGCACCTCCACCCCCGAGCCCTCGCCCGACGGCATCGCCTGGTCCGTCGAAAAGGACGTCACGCGCTACAGCGACACCTTCCGCAGCAGCCAGGACGTCGAGATGCTCATCGGGAACGTCGTCGACGACACCTACACCGGCGTGCTCGACGTCAAGGTCACACTCACCTTCTATCCGGGCGAACCGGCCGCAGCGCCCGCCGACAAGGTCCTCACCCTCGGTGAGGGCAACACCCTCACCACCCCGCGCAACAGCGAACGCATCCTCGCCGAGGTGTACGCCACCGGATCGGGCGGCGGCTGCGAGGAGTTCTGGTATCTGGCGGTGCCCGGCAAGGCACCGTATTCCTGCCAGGCCGACGGCGGCCCGTACCGCGAGGTGCAGATCAAGGTCGACGGCCAGCCGGCCGGAATCGCCGCGCCGTTTCCGCACGTGTGGACCGGGGGCTGGTCCAACCCCTTCCTCTGGTACGTCGTTCCGGCACCGCGCGCCTTCGACGTCAAGCCGATCGAATACGACCTGACACCCTTCGCGGGGTTGCTCAACGACGGCCGCTCGCACAAGGTCGACGTCTCGGTGGTGGGCGTCCCCGAGGGGCAGAGCGGCTGGAGCGCGCCGGTCGACGTACTGGTGTGGCAGGACGCCGGGCGGACGCACGTGCCCGGAAGGCTCACGGTGGACCGGGCGGGCGAGCTCGCGAACTCCTCGACGTACACGGCCGGTTCACCGGAGCGGGTGGACACCGAGGCCGGTCACCGGCTGACCGTCTCCGGATACGTCGACACCTCGCACGGGCGGGTGACCACCACGGTCAGCCGCACGCTCGCCAACACCTCCATCCATCGGTGGACCGACGGCGAGAACGTGGACGGCCTCGACGCGAAATGGACCGACGACGAGTCAGTGACCGTCGACGGGCGCGGACCGGCCCGCACGACGTTCACCCACCGCACGTACACGATGAGCGGCTCGACCACGATCGGCGACGACGCCCGGCTGCGCACCGTGCTGACGCTCGGCGACCGTGCCGCCGTCGTCGAGTCGCGCGGAGGCCGGCCGACAGCCTGGTCGCGGCTGGACGACACGGTCAGCGGCGATGCCGCCTATGCGACGGGCGTCCCGCGCGATCAGCGGCATGCGGTCGGTACAACCAGCGAGCGCTACCGGCTGTACGGCTCGGCGGGCTGCTACGACCACTCGCTCACAACCGTTCAGGGGGTGCTCACGGAGGAACGGGACGGCTGCTGAGGCCAATTGTGTGCGATGCGTCACAGGGGGCGTGATTTACATGTCCGCAACACAGAGGTTGCGGGCTGGATCATCCCGAGCGCGAAAGTGATCGTCACGGAATCCGCTTTCCGTATCGCAGAAGTCTCCCCGGCTTCTGTGAGGTTGACGTCCCCACTAGGAGTGCCCGTGCCGCCGTCCGTCCCGTCCGCCCCGCGACGCGTCGCACGCATACTGCGTACCTCTCTGTTCGCTCAGGTCCTCTGCGCGCTCGTGCTCGGAATCGTCGTCGGGAAGCTGTGGCCCGGCTTCGCCGCGGATCTTCAGCCGCTCGGCGACGGTTTCACCCGGCTCATCAAGACGATCATCTCGCCGCTGGTGTTCTGCGTGGTCGTCGTCGGCATCGCCAAGGCCGGTGACCTCAAGGCCTTCGGCCGGATCGGGCTCAAGGCCCTGATCTGGTTCGAGGTCGCCAGCACCGCCGCGCTGATCATCGGCCTGGTCGCCGCCAACGTCGTCCAGCCCGGCTCGGGCATGCATGTCGACCCGTCCACGCTGAGCACCAAGGCGGTCGACGCGAAGACGGGTGGCGGGGCGCTGCCCTCGACGACCGAGTTCATCGTCAACGCGCTGCCCACCAGTTTCATCGGCGCCTTCGCCGAGAACTCCCTGCTCCAAGTGCTCATCCTGGCCTGCCTGGTGGGCGCGGCTCTGCTGCACCTCGGCCACACCAAGGTGCCCCAGGTGCTGCCCGCCATCGAGCAGGCCCAGGAGGTCATCTTCGCGATCGTCGGCTTCGTGATGCGGCTGGCCCCGATCGCGGTGTTCGGTGCCATGGCCGTCCTGATCGGCCAGTACGGGCTCGGAGTGATCGAGACCTACGCCAAGCTGATCATCCTGTGCTACGTCGCCGCGGCGCTGTTCATCGCGCTGCTCGCCGTCGCCCTGCGCATGGTCGCCGGGCTGAGCCTGTGGAAGTTCCTGCGCTACATCCGCGAGGAGATGCTCCTTGCGCTCGGCACCGCGTCCACCGAGTCCGTCATGCCGCGTGTGATGCAGAAGCTGCGCAGGGCCGGCGCCCGCGACGACGCCGTGGGCCTGGTGCTGCCCACCGGGTACTCCTTCAACCTCGACGGCGCCTCGCTCTACCTCTCCATCGGCACGCTGTTCATCGCCCAGGCCGTCGGCGTCGACCTCAGCCTGGGCCAGCAGATCACCGTCGTCCTGGTGCTGATGCTGACCAGCAAGGGCATGGCCGGCATCCCCGGTTCCGCCTTCCTCGCCCTGTCCGCGACCGCCTCCTCGCTGGGCGCCGTCCCGGCCGGAGCGGTGGCGCTGCTGCTGGGCGTGGACCGGATCATGGACTCGATGCGGGTGGTGACGAACCTGCTCGGCAACTGTGTCGCCGTGTTCGCCGTCTCTCGCTGGGAGGGGGCGCTGGACGTGGAGCAGGCGAAGAAGGTGCTGGACGGTTCAGTTGTCGCTGACGAGTCGGAGTCCTCTGCGCCGGAGCCGACGGTGCCTGTCGCCCAGTAGCTCGGGGTGCCCTGCTTCGCGGGCGGCTGCGGGTGGTTCGTGGCTTGTCGCGCCACGCACCCGCAGCCGCCCGCGAACCGTTGAGGCCCCCTACTTGCAGCGCCACTCCGGCGCGTCGTCAACAAGAGTGTTCAACAATCCGCCCAGCACCGCACGCTGCTCATCCGTCAGCGGAGCGAGAATCTCCGAGGCGGCGGACCGGCGCGCCCCGCGGAGCTCCCGGAGTGCCTTCCGTCCGTCATCCGTGAGCTCGATGCGGATCACCCGGCGGTTGCTCGGGTCGGGGACCCGGCGCACCTTGCCGCTCGCCTCCAGCCCGTCGACCAGGGTGGTCACCGCCCGGGGTACCACCTCGAGGCGCTCGGCCAGGTCGGCCATGCGCGGTGGTGAGCTCCAGTGCGCCAGTGTGCGCAGCAGCCGGGACTGGGCCGGGGTGACGCCCAGGCCGCACTGCTCGATGTGCCGCTTCTGGATGCGGTGCACACGGCGGGTGAACCGCAACAGCTGCTCGGCGAGCAGGCTGTCGGAATCGGGGGTGGCCATACGGGAACAATATCAGGACCTAATTCATTGTGAGCATAGGTAACAATGAGCTAGGCTCCGCCCGTCTTCGCCACCTCACTCCCTAGGAGTCCATTGCACCCCGATCGAGAACCCCGCTGGACACCGCCGGCCGATGCCAAGGAGCAGCCCCGGCAGGTGCGCCGCATCCTGAGACTCTTCCGCCCCTACCGCGCCCGGCTCGCCGTGGTCGGCCTGCTGGTCGGCGCCGCCTCGCTGGTCTCCGTGGCCACGCCCTTCCTGCTCAAGGCGACCCTCGACGTCGCGATCCCCCAGGGCCGCACCGGCCTGCTCAGCCTGCTCGCGCTCGGCATGATCCTCAGCGCCGTCCTCACCAGCGTCTTCGGCGTACTGCAGACGCTGATCTCCACGACGGTCGGCCAGCGCGTCATGCACGACCTGCGCACCGCCGTCTACGGCCGGCTGCAGCGCATGTCGCTCGCGTTCTTCACGCGCACACGCACCGGCGAGGTCCAGTCCCGCATAGCCAACGACATCGGCGGCATGCAGGCCACCGTCACCTCCACCGCCACCTCCCTGGTCTCCAACCTGACCAGCGTGGTCGCCACGATCGTCGCGATGATCGCCCTCGACTGGCGCCTGACCGTCGTCTCGCTCCTGCTGCTCCCGGTCTTCGTGTGGATCAGCCGCCGCGTCGGCAGGGAACGCAAGAAGATCACCACCGAGCGTCAGAAGCAGATGGCCGCCATGGCCGCCACGGTCACCGAGTCGCTCTCCGTCAGCGGCATCCTGCTGGGCCGCACCATGGGCCGCTCCGACTCGCTGACGAAGTCCTTCGCCGAGGAGTCCGAGGAGCTGGTCGACCTCGAGGTGAGGTCGAACATGTCCGGCCGCTGGCGGATGGCGGTCATCACGATCGTCATGGCCGCCATGCCGGCCGTCATCTACTGGACCGCGGGCATCGCCCTCCAGACGGGCGGTCCCGGCATCTCCATCGGCACCATCGTCGCCTTCGTCTCGCTCCAGCAGGGCCTGTTCCGCCCGGCGGTGAGCCTGCTGTCGACCGGCGTGCAGATCCAGAGCTCGCTCGCGCTCTTCCAGCGCATCTTCGAATACCTCGACCTGCCGATCGACATCACCGAGCGGGAGAACCCGGTACACCTCGACCGGATCAAGGGCGAAGTCCGCTTCGAGGACGTCTCGTTCCGCTACGACAGCAACGACAACCAGAGCGGCCCCACCCTCGACGGCATCGACGTCACCGTTCCCGCCGGCAGCAGCCTCGCCGTCGTCGGCCCCACCGGCGCCGGCAAGTCGACGCTCGGCTATCTGGTCCCGCGGCTGTACGACGTCACCGGCGGCCGCGTCACCCTCGACGGCGTCGACGTCCGCGACCTCGACTTCGACACCCTCGCGCGCGCGGTCGGCGTCGTCTCCCAGGAGACGTATCTCTTCCACGCCTCGGTCGCCGAGAACCTGCGCTTCGCCAAGCCGGACGCCACCGACGAGGAGCTGCACGCGGCGGCCAGGGCGGCCCAGATCCATGACCACATCGCGTCGCTGCCCGACGGGTACGACACCGTCGTCGGCGAGCGCGGCCATCGCTTCTCCGGCGGCGAGAAGCAGCGCCTGGCGATAGCCCGCACCATCCTGCGCGACCCGCCGGTCCTGATCCTCGACGAGGCGACGAGCGCCCTGGACAACCGCACCGAGGCGGCCGTCCAGGAGGCCATCGACGCCCTGTCGGCCAACCGCACCACGGTCACCATCGCGCACCGCCTCTCCACCGTCCGCGGCGCCGACCAGATCGTGGTCCTCGACTCCGGCCGCGTCGCCGAACGGGGCACACACGAGGAACTGCTGGATCGGGACGGGCGGTACGCGGCCCTCGTACGCCGGGATGCCCAACTGGAACCGACAGGCTGAAGATCTGTCGGGTTTATGGTGATATGCGGGTTACCGTGCCCGCATGCATCAGAACATTCCGCCACGGGGCACGATCCGACTGACGCGCCGGGGCCGACTCGTCCTCATCCTCCTCGCGACCGGAGCCGTGGTGGCCGCCGCCGCCGTGGTGGTGCCGCTGCTGACCGTGCGGCACGGCGTGCAGGAGGCCAAACCCGCCTCCCTGGTGATCCCGGAGGGCTGGCGCGCGAGCCAGGTCTACGGCGCCGTCGACAAGGCCCTCGCCCTGCCCGCCGGCAGCACCGAGAAGGCACTTCCGAAGGCCCGCCTGAAGCTGCCGACGGACGCCGCGGGCAACCCGGAGGGCTACCTCTTCCCCGCGACCTATCCCGTCACGAAGAAGGCGACGCCCGAGTCCCTGCTGTCGTTCATGGTCAACACCGCCAACAAGAGGTTCAACGGTGCCCCCGTCGCAGCCGGCGCGCAGCGCAACGCGATGAACGTCTACCAGGCGGTCACCGTCGCGAGCATCGTGCAGGCCGAGGCCGCCTCGAAGGCCGACATGGGCAAGGTGGCGCGGGTCGTCTTCAACCGGCTGGAGCGCGGGATGCCGCTGCAGATGGACTCCACCCTCAATTACGCCCTCAAGCGCGCCACGCTGAAGACCAGCGCCGACGACACGAAGCTCGTCAGTCCCTACAACTCCTACCAGCGCATGGGCCTGCCGCCCACCCCGATCGACAACCCGGGCGAGGAGGCGATGCGGGCCGCGATCAACCCGCCCGCGGGCGACTGGCTGTACTTCGTCACGGTCAAGCCGGGCGACACCCGCTTCACCGCGGACTTCGCCGAACACCAGCGCAATGTGGCGGAGTTCAACGCCCGGCAGAACGGCTCCGCTCCACTGGTCACGCAGAGCACCTCCGCTCCACTGGTCACGCAGAGCAGCTCCGCTCCGCTGACCGTGCAGAACAGCCCCGTTCCGCAGGTCGCGAAGTAGCCCGCGGAGCGGCCGTCAGACGGCGACGGGCTCGGTCGGCCGCCCGGCCGGCAGTCGCCGGATGTCCCGTACGGCGGCCCGGCCCGCCCGGTTGGCGCCGATGGTGCTGGCCGAGGGTCCGTAGCCGACGAGATGGACCCGCGGATCGGCGACCGCACGCGTGCCCTCGACGCGGATCCCGCCGCCCGGCTCGCGCAGCCGCAGCGGCCGCAGATGGTCGACGGCCGCCCGGAACCCGGTGGCCCACAGGATGACGTCGGCCTCCACCCGCTGACCGTCGTTCCACTCCACCCCGTCCGGGGTGATCCGGTCGAACATGGGCCGGCGGTCGAGAACCCCGTCCGCGATGCCCTGCCGGACCGCGTCGTTCAGCGGCAGTCCGGTGACCGAGACGACACTCTTCGGCGGCAGCCCCTGCCGCACCCGCTCCTCGACGAGCGCGACGGCCGCCCGCCCCACGTCCTCGGTGAAGGGGCCCTCACGGAAGACCGGCGGCCGCCTGGTCACCCATGTGGTGGCAGCCGCGTACGGCGCGATCTCCAGCAGATGCTGCGTACCCGAGGCGCCCCCGCCCACCACTACCACCCGCTGTCCGGCGAACGCCTCGGGATCGGGATACTGCGCCGTGTGCAACTGCCGCCCGCGGAAGCTCTCCTGACCGGGATAGCGCGGCCAGAACGGCCGGTCCCAGGTGCCGGTCGCGTTGATCAGCGCCCGCGTCGACCAGTCGCCGTCCGAGGTCTCGACAAGCAGCCGCCCGTCCACGCCCTCCCGCACGGCATGCACATCGACGGGCCGCCGGACCTGCAGATCGAAGGTGCGTTCGTACGAGGCGAAGTACTCGGTGATCACCTCGGACGAGGGCCGTGCCGGATCGGCGCCGGTCAGCTCCATGCCCGGCAGCGCATGCATGCCGTGCACCTTGCCGTAGGTCAGCGACGGCCACCGGAACTGCCAGGCGCCGCCCGGTCCGGGGGAGTGGTCGAGCACCACGAAGTCACGCCCCGGCTCGAAACCGGTGCGCCGCAGGTGATAGGCGCTGGACAGACCCGCCTGACCAGCGCCCACGACGACTACCTCGACCTCGCGCGTGTTGTTCACGTTTCCACCAACCGCGCGGACATCGTGGATCTTCCCACGGTGACGTGCCGAACAGTGTGACGTGCTCAGCCCTCGGACGCCCGGGCGGGAGTGGTCGAGGCCGGCAGGTTGCCGTTGTAGCGGGTGTCCACGAAGGCGCCGAAGTCGACCTTCTTCGGGATGAGCTTCAAGCCGGTGAAGGTATCGGCGATCTGCTGCTCGGAGGCGATGAGCGGTTTGTCGACGGCGACCGAGATCCGGGTGGCGTTGGTGCGCCGCACCGAGGCCAGCGCCACCTCGTACGGCAGACCGGTGTCCTTCGCCCAGACCTTCGCCCACTCCTCCTGGTGGCCGTAGACCCACGCCGTGGCCCGCCGCAGCCGCTCCAGATAGTCCTTGATGGCGGCGGCCTTCTTCTTGTCCTGCAGCGCACTCGGCGCCGCCACCTGGAAGGTCAGGCCGTTGGTGATGCCGTCGCCGGTGGTGAGCACGCGGCCCTGCTTGCCCTGCAGGATCTGCGAGGTGTACGGGTCCCACACCGCCCACGCGTCCACCTTGCCGGAGGTGAACGCGGCCAGCGCGTCGGCCGGCTGCAGATACTTGACCTTGACGTCGCTCAGGCTCAGCCCGGCCGCCTTGAGGGAGGCGACCAACTGGTAGTTGGCGGAGGACCCCTGTGCCACGGCGACCGACTTGCCCTTGAGGTCCTGGGGCTTCGACAGCTTCGAGTCGTTCGGTACGAGGATGGCGTCGCCCTTGGAGGTGCCGTGGAAGGCGGCCACGACCGTGATCTTCGAGCCCGCGCCGGCGGCGAAGACCGGCGGGGTGTTGCCGACGCCGCCGATGTCGACGGCCTTGGCATTGACGGCCTCCAGCAGCGGCGGCCCGGAGGTGAAGGTGGACCACTTGATCTTGTAGTCGAGGTTCTTGAGCTCCCCGGCGGCCCGCAGGATGGCCGCGGAACCGCCCTTCTGGTCACCGACATTGAGGGTGAGCGACCCCTGGCCGTCGGTGCCGGTCCCCGTGCTCGCGGACGAGTTCCCGCCGCAGGCGGTGAGCAGGAGAGCGAAGGGGAGGAGCAGCGCGGCAGGGGCGAGACGTCGTCGCATCGGGAGGATCCGTTCTGTGTAACTGAGGTGGGGAGGGGCGTTCAGGCGGCTTCGGCGGCGGTGTCGACGCCGAGCCGTTCCAGCAGTCCGGCGCGCAGCTCGGCGAACCGGGGATCGGTGATGTCGCGCGGCCGGTCGAGATCGACCTCCTGCTCGTGCGCGATGACGCCGTCGTCCATCACCAGGACGCGGTCGGCGAGCAGGACGGCCTCCTCGACGTCGTGTGTGACCAGCAGCACCGCGCAGCCCCGGCGCTGCCACAACTCGCCCACCAGGCGCTGCGCCTTGATACGGGTGAGCGCGTCGAGCGCGCCGAACGGCTCGTCGAGCAGCAGCAGATCGGGCTCGCGGACCAACGCCCGGGCGAGGGAGGCGCGTTGGGCCTCGCCGCCGGAGAGGGTCTTGGGCCAGGCGTCGGAGCGGTGGCCGAGGCCGACCTCGTCCAGGGCCTGTTCGGCGACGGCCCGTGCGGGCTTTCCCGGCAGGCCGAGCAGCACGTTGCGCCACACCTTCTTCCACGGCATCAGCCGTGGCGCCTGGAAGGCGACGGCCTTGCGGCGCGGCACCAGGACGGTGCCCTCGATGTCGCGGTCGAGGCCCGCCAGGATGCGCAGCAGGGTGGACTTGCCGCAGCCGCTGCGACCGAGCAGGGCGACGAACTCACCCGGCCGCACGTCGAGTTGGAGGTCTTCGATGACGGCGCGGCCGTCGAAGGAGCGGGTCAGCCCCTCGACCCGTACCGCAGTCTGCGGGGTCACCGGCCGGTGAACGTCGGTCGCCATTGCAGCAGCAGCCTTTCGAGGGAGCGGACGATGAAGTCGGCCAGCAGGCCGAGGAAGGCGTAGACGATCAGGCAGACCACGATCACGTCGGTGCGCAGGAAGTCCCGTGCCTGGACCATCAGGAAGCCGATGCCGGAGTCGGCGTTGACCTGCTCGGCGAAGACCAGTGCCAGCCAGGCGATGCCGAGGGAGTAGCGCAGCCCGGTCAGCGCGCCGGGCAGGGCCCCCGGCAGCACGACATGCCGCACGAGCCCCCAGCGGGAGAGGCCCAGCGACTCCCCTGCCTCGATCAACTGGGCGTCCACGCCGCGGATTCCGGCGTACACGTTGAGGTAGAGCGGGAAGGTCACACCGAGTGTGATGATGGCGACCTTCGGGGCCTCACCGATGCCGAACCAGATGATGAACAGCGGGATCAGACCCACGAACGGCACGGTCCGCAGCATCTGCACCGGCGCGTCCACCAGATCCTCGCCGATCCTGAACAGACCGGAGACCAGGGCGAGTCCGGTTCCGATGACGGTGCCAAGGAGCAGCCCGAACGCCACGCGCTGCAGCGAGGTGCCCATGGCGGAGGCCAGTGAACCGTCATCGATCAGATCCCCGGCGACCTGGGCGATCCGGCCGGGTGAGGCGAGCACGTCCGACGCCAACACGCCGGTGATGCTGAGCAGTTGCCACAGGGCGAGCAACAGGAGGGGGCCTGCGGTGCGGCGCAGCCAGCGCGGGATGCGGGTGCGGCGGGAGGAGACGGGGACGATGGGGGTGAGCTCGAGGGATGCCGAGTCGAGTTCGTCGACATCGGCTTCCTTCGATGCGGATATGGGGGAAATATCAGGTTCAGAGGAGCCGGGCGGGGCATGGCTGATGCTCATGGGTGCTCCATGGGGAGGAGAGCGTCCGGTGAGGGAGGGGGGTTGGCGCCTCAGCGCCGCCACGTCACGCGGAGCGTGCGGGTACGGCGGAGTACAGGCAAAGGGGGAGTGGAAAAAGGAGAGAAGACGTCAGCAGCCGCGGCGACACGCGGCGGAGGCCACCCGCAGCAGGTCGATGTGACCGCGCGTGGTGAGCATGGCTGAACGCAACATGCGGCGAAAGTAGCCAGGTCGTCCGTGCACGGTCAATGGCGTCTCGCGGACTGGACCACCCATATCAACCAGCGAACCGCCGATGATCTGCGAAACCCGGCGTATGGGTCAGGATGGGGGCATGTCAGATGCCTTCACCACCCGAGTCCTGAACATCACCACCGGCTCGACGGAACAGGTCGTCGACCTGACCCGCGACTGCGAGGCCTTCCTGCAGGAGGCGGCCGACGGCCGAGACGGCCTCCTCAACGTCTTCGTCCCCCACGCAACCGCCGGAATTGCCATCCTCGAAACGGGTTCCGGCAGCGACGACGACCTCCTCGCCACCCTCCACACCCTCCTCCCCGCCGACGACCGCTGGCAGCACCGCCACGGCAGCCCCGGACATGGCCGCGACCACGTCCTCCCGGCACTCGTACCCCCGCATGCGACGCTGCCTGTGGTGGGCGGGCGGCTGGAGTTGGGGACTTGGCAGTCGGTGTGTCTGGTGGACACCAACGTCTCCAATGTCAACCGTCAGGTTCGACTGAGCTTCCTGGGCTGAGCATGATCGAACGCCCCTGCGACGGATGCGGGAGGTGGCCCGGGCTGTCTCGGGGCGTCACGGCCGCACGGTGTTCGGAGGACGAAGTACGGTACTGAGCCGCGGATGTTCACAAGCAGGGAACGGGGTCACGGGGGACGTCCGGGGCAGCGGGCCCGCTGGAAGCAGGCCTACGCGCGGCGCGTCAGGCCAGCTCGATCAGCCCGAGCCGGACGGCCTCGCTGACCGCGGCCGCGCGGTTCTCGGCGCCGAGCTTTCGGTAGATGCGGACGAGGTGGGTCTTCACCGTCGCCTCGGCCAGGAAGAGCGCACCGGCGATCGCCCGGTTGCTGTGCCCTTGCGCGAGGAGCCGTACGACCTCGACCTCCCGCTCGCTGAGCGGCGGCCCGGCCGCGCGCCCCAGGACACTGGCGGCGGCCTCCGGGGCCAGCGCCACACCCCCGGCCGCCGCGGCCCGCACCGCGCGGAACGGTTCCTCGGGCGGGCCCGCCTTGAGGACGTACCCGCGCGCCCCCGCCTCCACGGCCCGCAGTACGTCGGCCTGGCTGCCCGTAGCTGGTGAGCACGACGACCCGTACGCGCGCGTCGACGTCGAGGATCCGACGGGTCGCCTCGATGCCCTCGATGCCGTCACCCGCCGCGCCCGGCTCCGTCAGGCGCAGGTCCATGAGCACGACGTCGGGACCGAGCCGCTTAACCAGCCGCACCGCTTCGAGCCCGTCCCCGCTCTCGCCGACCACGTCGAAACCGGGCTCGCCCTCCACCAGGGCGCGCAGACCGGCTCGTACGACGGTGTGGTCGTCGACGATCAGGATCCGCAGCGTGGGCTCGACGGCCTCGCTCATCGGGCGCTCACCGGGATCCGGAGCACCCCGTGCGCCGGGTCCCGCAGCGACGCACGCACACGGGTGCCCCGTCCCGGCGCGCTGTCCACGGCGAGCGAACCGCCCAACGCGACCAGCCGCTCCCGCGCCCCGCCGAGCCCGAAGCCCCGGCAGTCCCCGGCGGACCGGACGGCGCCCGGGTCGAAGCCGGTCCCGTCGTCGTGCACCTCGACGGCCGCCGCCCCCTCCTCGCCGTACACCAGGGTCACCTGCACGTGGTGGGCGCTCGCGTGCTCGCACGCGTTGGCGAGCAGCCCCTGGGTGACCCGCAGCAGGGCGACTGCGTGCTCGGTCGGGAGCGGGCAGGCGTCGTGCTCGGTACGGAAGGAGATGCGGGGCGTGCCGGCCGTGGTGTCCGTGCGGGCGCACAGGTCGCGCAGCGCCGACTCCAGACCGTCCTCGGCGAGCACCGGCGGGGTGAGGTCCTGGATGATGCCGCGGGTCTGCGCGAGATGGTTGCCGAGCGCTTCGGTGACCACCCGCACCTGCCTGCCTGCCTGCCTGCCTGCCTGCCTGCCGGCCGCCTCCGGACGGCGCTCCCAGTCGCGCTCGGCGGCTTGGAGCAGCATCCGGCTGCCGGCGATCTCCTGCGCGAGCGTGTCGTGCAGGTCCCGGGCGATACGCGCCCGCTCCGCCAGCCGCCCGGCCTCACGCTGCTGCCGCGCCACCGCCCCGCGGGTGCCGGCCAGCTCCTGGGTGAGTCCTTGGATTCAACCTTTCGGTTGAACGCTCAGCCCACCACTACCGGGCTGAGAACGGGCGCTGGACCACACCGCCGAGCCGAAACCGCCCTGGCGACGTACTCTCCCACCACCGTGAATGTGCGAAGCTGGTTTTCCGATCACGAGGACGGTGCTTCTCCGTGTCACGGCGTCAGTCGGGCGCACACCCCGTAAGCCCGATCCGTGTCGCGTCCGGTGACGTCCTGCCGTCGGAGCCGTTCCAGCCTGGGAGCGGTGAGTACAGATGAGTCCGAGTTCCGCCGATGCCGCGAACCCCGCGCCGACCGGCGTCGGCAACGGGCCCGCCGTCTCCCGTCGGGAGTTCGACGCACTCTTCGAGGCGGTTCGCACGTGGGGTCGCTGGTCCCCGGCCGACCGCGGCGCCTGGAACCGGGTCACCGCGGACCATGTGCGGCGGGCCGCAGCGTGCGTGCGGACCGGGACGGTCGTCCCGCTGGCGCTGCCGTGGGACACCCGCCCCGGCCCCGGCAACCGCAAGCCTGCCCTGCACCACATGACCGACCTCGGTGACGTGGAGGCGCCGGAACCCTCCACCCACAAGGACTTCATCGCCGCCGACTACCACGGCAAGGGCATCACCCATCTGGACGCGCTGTGCCACATCGCCTATCGGGGGCAGCTCTACGACGGCCGCACGGCACACGAGGTCGTCGATGCCGCAGGCGCCCGCTTCGGCGCGGTGTCGACGCTCGGGTCCCTCGTCACGAGGGGAGTGCTCCTCGACCTGCCCGCCGTCCTCGGGATCCACTGGCTGGAGCCGGGGCGAGCGGTGCACGCGAGGGACATCGTCGTTGTGGAGAGGGCGCTCGATGTGACGATCGGCGATGGCGACGCGGTACTGCTGCGCTCCGGACACGTTCGGCGCCGCGAGGAACTCGGCGCCTGGGACCCCGACACGGCCAGCGCGGGCTTTCATGTGGACGCCCTGCCGCTGCTGGCCGAGCGTGGCATCGCGCTGCTGGGCGGAGACGGCGACAGTGACGTACGGCCCTCCCCGGTGGACGGCGTGCACTCGCCGGTCCACGCCCTGGCTGTGGCCGCGATGGGGGTGCCGCTGCTGGACAACCTCGACCTGGAAGGCTTGTCCGCCGCGACCGCGACGGCGGGGCGCTACGACTTCATGCTCGTCGTGGCGCCGCTGAACGTCCCGGGCGGGACGGGCTCGCCCGTCAACCCGGCCGCGGTCCTGTGACGCCGATCCGGTCCGGTCACCGTGTGGGAGGGGCCTCGTGAACGGTGACTCGCGCCTCCAATGCTCGTATCCTCATCTATATCGGACATTTCAGAAGGGTTGACTGTCGAGGGCGTGAGTGAGGCGGAGCGTGGTTCGGGCTGGCGAAGATCCGATACCGGCGGGGCGTGCGCAAGGCGGCACGGGGCCCGCCCGTTTCCGTGAGCGGTTCCTGCAGGGCGAGCCGGTCGAGACGGGCGTGCGCACGCCGATCCTGAGTTCCTGGCGGCGCTGCCGGACCCTGGGGCTGTCGCCGGACCAGGCCGACCTCCCCTTCCGGGAGGACTTCGAACCGGACGGACGGATCGTCCGCGCGGCCGTTCCGGTGCTCGACCGGCTGCAGGCCATATTCGCCGGCAGCGCGATGAACATCTCCGTCGCCGATGCGAGCGGGACGGTTCTCCTGCGCCGTTTCGGAGAAGCGTCGCTGGTCAGAGTTCTCCCGGCCATCCAGAGTGTCCCCGGGTTCGTGTTCGCCGAGAAGGTCGCAGGTACCAACGGCATCGGTCTCGCCCTGGCCGAGCGCCGACCCATCCGGGTCTACGGCGCCGAGCACTTCGCCGAGCGCTCCCAGGGCAGTGCCTGCCGCGCGCTCCCCGTCCGCGACCCGCTCAGCGGCCGTATCGAGGGCATCCTGTGCTTCGGCTATCCGCGCAGCGCCGAGGACCCGGCGCTGGGCACCGTGATACGCAAGGCGGCCGAGGCCATCGAGCGGCGGCTGCTGGGGCAGAGTTCCTCGCGCGAGCGCGCTCTGCTGCGGGCGTACCTGGACAGCGGAGCCGAGGCCGCCGCAGGTCTTCGACACTGCATGGGGGTGCGGGAACTGGCCGTGGAGATGAGCCCCCGCGACCGGGCGATCCTCATGGAGAAGGCCGCCGAGCTGATCGCCTGCGCGCAGCGGGCCCGTGTCGACGTGCCCCTGTCCGACGGCCGTCGGGTCACGCTCGTGAGCCGGCCGATGACGAGTGCCTGCGGAGTGGAGGGCTTCGCCATCGAGGCCGTTGTCCCGGCTCCCTCACCGTGCGAGCCATTCGCCTTCCCGCATCAGGTCCACGAGCCGCTGGGCCTGTCTGCCGAGCCTGCCGTCGCCACCTTCCTCACGTTCTCCGGGGCTGTTGCCGACGTGGCGCCCGGGCAGCTCCACGTCACCCGGCCGGCGGAGTGTCTTCCCGGCACGGAGCACGGCCCTGTCGCCGTGGGCGTCGAGCGCGTCACGGTCGGCGACGGCACGACGGACGAGCACTCCGACTCCCCGACCCCGGCGAGAGGGCTCATGATGGTGGGGGAGCCGCACGTGGGGACCTACGCCCTGGCCGCGCGCCGCCGTCTGGAATTGTTGTCCGAGGCCGGCGTCCGCATCGGCACCACCCTGGATGTGCGCAGTACCGCGAGGGAGCTCGCCGAGTCGGCGGTGCCGCAACTGGCCGACTTCGTCACCATCGACCTGCCGGAAGCCGTGCTCCGCGGCGAGGAGTCCGCCGATCCCCGCAGTGACCTACGCCGCACGGTGGTCCACGGCATCCATGACGACTGTCCCTTCCACCCGGTCGGCAAGCAGGTCGACTACGGTCCGACGATGCCGCAGTCGCGGTGTCTGACGAGCGGCCAGGCAGTGCTGGAACCGGACCTGAAGGCTGCCGCGGGCTGGTTCGCGCAGGACCCTGAGCACTCCGCACAGCTGCTGAGCCACGTCCACTCCCTCATCGCGGTGCCCCTGGTCGCCCGCGGCACGGTCCTGGGCGTGGCCGGCTTCTACCGTGCGCAGGGCTCGCCACCGTTCGGGGACGACGACAGGTCGCTGGCCCAGGAACTGGCCGCCCGTGCCGCACTGTCCATCGACAACGCCCGGCGCTACACGCGCGAACGCGCCATGGTCCTGGCCCTGCAGCGCAGCCTGCTCCCGCACGGTGTGCCGGATCAGGACGCCGTCGAGGTCGCCCACCGCTACCTGCCCGCCGAATCCGACGTGGGAGGGGACTGGTACGACGTCATACCCCTGTCCGGCAGCCGCATCGGACTCTTCGTCGGCGACGTCGTCGGTCACGGCATGCTCTCCGCCGCCACCATGGGGCGGCTGCGCACGGCCGCCCGCAGTTTCGCGGAACTCGACTTCCCCCCGGACGAGGTCCTCAGCCACCTCGACAAACTCGTGGGACGCCTGGACCGGGAGGACCCCGGCGAGGTGGACGCAGGCATCATCGGCGCGACCTGTCTCTACGCCATCTACGACCCGACCACACAGCAGTGCACCATGGCCCGCGCCGGCCATCCCCCGCCCGCTCTGGTCCGCCCCGACGGCACCGCGTGGTTCCCCGACCTGCCCGCCGGACCGCCGCTCGGCCTCGGCGGTCTGCCGTTCGAAACCGCCGAGTTCGACCTCCCTGAGAACAGCCGGCTGGTCCTCTACACCGACGGGCTCATCGAGGACCGTCACCGCGACGTCGACGTGGTCCTCGACCAGCTGCGCGCCACGCTGGCCCAAGCGAACGGCACGCCCGACGAGACCTGCGAGGCGGTACTCGACACGGTGGCCCCCGCCCACCCCTGCGACGACATCGCCCTGCTCGTCGCCCGCACCCACGCCCTGGACCCCCAGCGGATCGCCACCTGGGACCTGCCCGCGGATCCGGCCCGGGTCAGCGAGGTGCGCGCCTGTGCCACCCGGCAACTGGCCGACTGGGGACTCGACGAGGCCGCGTTCGCCGTTGAACTGGTGCTCAGCGAGCTGGTCACGAACGCCATCCGCCACGGCTCAGGGCCCATCCGGGTACGGCTGCTCCACGACCGCACCCTGATCTGCGAGGTCTCCGACACCAGCAACACCGCCCCGCACCTGCGCCGAGCGGCCAGCACCGACGAGGGCGGCCGCGGCCTGTTCCTCGTCGCGCAGCTGACGCAGAGCTGGGGCACGCGCCACACCCAGCAGGGCAAGGTCATCTGGGCCGAATGCGGGCTTGAGGTGGCCTGAGGCGCCGACCCCGGCGATTCGCTGCTCCGGTGAGGTGACAGAGGGCGGCCATATGTCACAAGATGTGCGATATGTGCCGCTAATGTCGCTGATGCGCATCGGGAAGAACACGACAGGTCCAACCCCGGGGAGGTCCGTGCACGAGGCCCACGACACCTCTGCGCATGCGGTGCCGCCCTTCGGGGCGGAACCTCTGGTCCGTGTCCGCGGACTTGCCAAGCGATTCGGGGGAACCCTCGCGCTCGCGGGGGTCGACCTCGATGTCCACGCCGGCAGCGTCCTCGCCCTCCTCGGTCCCAACGGAGCCGGGAAGTCCACGCTCATCAAGGTGCTCGCCGGTGTCCACCACGCCGACTCGGGGCAGGTCACCGTGGCCGGGCACCCGCTCGGGAGTCACGCCGCTTCCCGGCACATGTCCTTCATCCATCAGGATCTCGGCCTGGTGGAGTGGATGACGGTGGCCGAGAACATCGCTCTGAGCACCGGGTATCCGCGCCGCGCCGGACTGATCTCCTGGCGGCTCACCCGAGAACACTGCACCGAGGCCCTGCGGGTCGTCGCCGGACATCTCGATCCCGACGCGCCGATCTCCTGCCTCGCCCCCGCCGAGCGTTCGCTTGTCGCCGTCGCACGAGCCCTGGCAGCACGGGCGAGAGTCATCGTCCTCGACGAGCCGACCGCCCGCCTGCCCGCCGCGGACTGCACCCGGCTGTTCCGGGTGCTGCACACCCTGCGCGACCGGGGGCACGGCATCCTCTACGTCAGCCATCGCCTGGACGAGGTGTACGAGGTCGCCGACACCTTCGCCGTGCTGCGCGACGGACGCCTGGTCAGCCACGGCTCGCCGGCGAGCCACACTCCTGCCCGCCTGGTGCGCGCCATCACCGGCGAGGAGCCGACCGATCACCGCCCCGCCGCCACCCCGGCCGGCGGCCCGGCCGTCCTGACCCTGGACGGGATGCGCACCCCCGACGCGGGACCGGTCAGTCTGGAGCTCCGGCGGGGGGAAGTCCTCGGCCTGGTCGGCCTGACGGGCGCCGGACACATGGACCTCGCCCGAGCCCTTGCGGGCGCCCGGCCCCTCCTCGGCGGACGGGCCCTTCTCGGCGGTCGCCCGTACCGTCCCCGTACGGTCGCGGACGCCGTCGGACGCGGTGTCGCCCTCGTACCCGGTGACAGACAGCGGGAGGGGTGCCTCGCCGAGCTGACCGTACGGGAGAACCTCCTGGCCAACCCCCGGGCGGGAGGCATGTCGGCGCTGAGCTGGATCAGCCCCCGCCGCGAACGCGCCGAGGCCGGCGCCTTGATCGAACGGTTCTCGGTGCGTCCCGACGACAGCGAGGCCGCCATCGCCACCCTGTCCGGGGGGAACCAGCAGAAGGTCATGATCGGCCGGTGGTTGCGGCCGGCCCTGCGCCTGCTGATCCTCGAGGAACCGACGGCGAGCGTGGACATCGGTGCCAAAGCCGCGATCCACCGCCTGCTCGACGAGGCGCTCGCCGCCGGCCTCGCGGTCCTCCTCATCTCCAGCGACTTCGAGGAGGTCGCGGGCGTGTGCCGGCGCGCCCTGGTCTTCGTCCGCGGATCCGTGACGACCGAGCTGACCGGCCCGGCACTCACGGTCACCGAGCTCACGCGGGCGGCTTCGGCCCTGCCCTCCTCCGGAACCGCGGCGAATCCGTGACCGGCTCCCCCTCTCCGGCTGCGCCCCCGCCACGGCCGCGTCGCCCGGGACCACCGAGGCGACTCGCCCGACTGCACGGCCGTGGCGGGCAACTCATCGGCGCCTACGGCCTCCTGACCCTCACCGCCCTGCTCTTCCTGGTCTTCTCCCTCACCCTGCCGCGTACCTTTCCCACCCGGGACACCGTCGACTCGATCCTGTCCAGCCAGTCGATCCCGGCCGTCCTCGCACTCGCCGCGATGGTCCCCATCGTGACCGGCGCGTTCGACCTCTCCATCGGTTACGGTCTCGGCCTGGCGCACGTCATGGTGATGCAGCTCGTCGTGGGCGACGGGTGGCCCTGGCCGCTCGCCTGCCTCACGGTGGTCGCCGGAGGTGGTGTCGTGGGCGTCCTCAACGGCGTCGTCGTCGAATTCGGGCGGATCGATTCGTTCATCGCCACGCTCGGAACCGGCAGCATGATGTACGCGGTGACCGGATGGGTCACCGGCGGCGGCCGGATCGTCCCCGGCCCGCAAGGCCTCCCGGCCGCCTTCACCGACATCTACGACTCGACGTTCGTCGGCCTGCCGGCTCCGGCCTTCTACGTGCTCGCCCTCACGGCCGCCCTCTGGGTGGTTCTGGAGCGGCTGCCGCTCGGCAGATACCTGCACGTCGTCGGGTCGAACCCGCGCGCCGCCGACCTGCTCGGCATCCCGACCCGCAAGTACACCGTCTACGCCTTCGCCGCGTCGGGACTGATCGTCGGCTTCGACGGAGTGCTGCTCGCGGCCCAGCAGCAGATCGGCAATCCCAGCGTCGGCCTCGACTACCTGCTGCCCGCGTTCGTCGGGGCCCTCCTCGGCTCCACCGCCATCAAGCCGGGGCGCCCCAACGCCCTGGGCACCCTCGTCGCCGTCGCCGTCCTCGCCGTCGGCCTCACCGGCATCGCCCAGATGGGCGGCGATTTCTGGACGGTCCCGTTGTTCTACGGCGGCACCCTGCTCCTCGCCGTCGGACTGGCCGGCTACTCCGCTCGTCGCCGACTGCGCACCGGTGCGGTCGTCGCCCGCGATTCGCCCGCCGTGGCACAGGACGACGGCACGCCGGCCAGCCCTCCATGACCCACGCCGCGGGCACCGCCGAAGTGCCCGGGCGGCATCCTCCGCAAGGAGCTTCCGTGCACCGCAACCGCAACCGCAACACTCCCACCGTCCGCAACGCGCGGTCCACTGTCACCGCCCTGGTGGTCGCGGTGTTCGTGCTGGCCGGCTGTGAACGCGGCTCGTCGAGCGGACCGGCGCACTCGACCTCGGGTCCGAGCGGCTGCCCCGCGGCCCAGACCAGGGCCCGGGCCGCCGTCAGCCGGGCGGAGCGGACCGACATCCCCTGGAACGGACCGACCAGCGGTCCCACCGCGGTGGCCGGCAAGACCATCGTCTACGTCGCCCAGACCATGACCAATCCCGGAGTCGCGGGCGCCGCGGACAGCGTGCGGAAAGCCGCGCGCGTCATCGGCTGGCACGTCCGGGTGATCGACGGTGGCGGCACCCCCGCCGGCATCCAGGCGGCGATGAGCGAGGCCGTGGACGTCGGACCCTCGGGCATCGTCATCGGGGGCTTCGACCCGGGCTCGACCTCGCAGCAGGTGGCGCGTGCGAACGCGGCAGGCATCCCGCTCATCGGCTGGCACGCGGTCGCTTCCCCCGGTCCCAGCCGGCGCCCCAGGCTCTTCACCAACGTCACCACCAGAGTCGAGGACGTGGCCAGAGCCAGTGCGCAATGGGTCATCTCGAGCTCCGACGGCACAGCCGGGGCCGTGGTCTTCACCGATGCCTCGATCCCCTTCGCCAAGTACAAGTCCGACCTGATCAGGAAGGAGCTGGCCACCTGTGCGGGGGTAAAGCTGCTGGCGTACGAGAACATCCCGATCCCGGATGCGGGCAGCCGCACGCCCCGGGAGATCTCCTCACTGCTTTCCCGCTTCCAGGAGAGATGGACCCACTCCGTCGCCGTCAACGACCTGTACTTCGCCGATGCCGCCCCGGCGTTCCGCGCGGCCGGCAAGAAAGGTTCCGGCCCGCCCTTCAACATCGGCGCCGGCGACGGCGACCCCTCCGCCTTCCAGCGCATCAACAGCAAGCAGTACCAGGCGGCCACCGTGCCGGAGCCGCTGTCCCTGCAGGGCTGGCAGATCGTCGACGAGTTCAATCGCGCCTTCTCGGGCCGGCCGGCCAGCGGGTACGTGGCCCCCGTCCACATCAGTACGGCCGACAACAGCCACGGCGTCACGACCTGGGATCCGGCGGGATACCGGGAGGCGTACCGGAAGATCTGGGGCACGTGACAGTGGCGGCAGGGACCGGTCAACGTGGTGGGGCGCACTCGGTCAGCAGGAGCGCGATGTCGTCCGCCCTGTCGGGGGAAGCGTGGCAGGCATCCAGCAGCAGCCCGTCGGCCGGATCGTCCAGGCGGCCCCCGCCCAGCCGGGCCGGCGACCCCGGAGTCGCTCGACGTCGGAGTCGATGTCCGAGTCGCGCCTCTCGATCAACCCGTCCGTGTAGAGGGCCAGGACCGACCCGGGAGCGAGACGCAGCTCCGACTCCGGAAAGCGTGCCGTCGCGTCGATGCCGAGCAGGGGGCCGCCGGGCACATCCAGGATCTTGGTGTGCCCGTCGGGCAGGCGCAGCAGGGCGGAAGATGGCCCGCGCGGACGATGCGCACGATCCCCGAGCGGGGATGGAACTGGGCGTGGCAGCAGCTGGCGAGGAGCACCGGGTCGAGGTCCATGAGGAGCCGGTTGGTGCCGGCGGCGACGAATGCCCGCATGGCGCTGCGCAGTTGGCCCATGGCGGCCGCGGCGAGGACGTCGTGCCCCTCGACGTCGCCGACGATCAGTGCGACTTCGTCGCCGGTGGGGATGACGTCGCGGCAGCAGCGCGTCCTGCACGACATCTCCCCTCAGGCGTCGACGACGAGGTTCTCCTGAGGCGTGGCGCAGCAGAGCAGGATCTTGTTCTGGGCGATCTCGCGCGGCCGGATGCCTCCGTTGTGCCGCATGTCGACGGACCCGGCCAGCAGTGTGGTCTTGCAGGTGCCGCACATTCCCCGGGCGCAGGAGGCGGGCAGGCTCAGGCCGGCCCGGGAGGCGGCTTGCAGGAGGGATGTGTCCGCATCGCAGGTGAGTGTGCGTCGGCTGCGGGTGAACTCGACGGTGAAGACGCGCCCTTCGGTGGCTTCCACGGTGTCGGTCATGGATGCGGGGGACGGTGGCGCTTCGAAGGTGAAGCTCTCCTCGTGGCAGTGATCCCTCCCCACCCCGGCCGTCGAGAGCATGTCGCGTACCGCGGCCATGTAACCGGCGGGGCCGCAGGTGAAGATCTCCCGCTGACGGAAGTCGGGAGCGATCTGCCGCAGCATCTCGAAGGTCAGCCGGCCGCGGTGGCCGCCCCAGGGCTCGGCCGGACCGTCCGCCGCGCAGACGTGCACCACCCGGATGCCGGGCGCGGTGGCGGCGATGAGGTCGAGTTCGCGGCGGAAGAGGATGTCGGCGGGGGTGCGGGCACTGTGCACGAACACCACGTCGGCCGGGTGCGCGAGGTCGTACAGCGTCCTCGTCATGGCCATCGCCGGGGTCGCGCCGCTGCCGCCGGACAGGAAGAGGTACTTCGGCGCGGGGTGCCGGATGAAGGAGAAGTCCCCGAGGGGGCCGCGCGCCCGCACCGTGCGGCCGGGGCGCAGCCGGTCGTGCAGCCAGTTGGAGACCAGCCCGCCCGGGACCCTCTTCACGGTGATCGCGACCGAGTGGGGACGGGTCGGTGGCGAGGAGATCGTGTAGCACCGCTCGACGGACCGGCCGTCGATGTCGACGCCGAGGGTGACGAACTGGCCGGGGTCGTGCCGGAAGAGGCGGGGCTCGGGAGCCTGGAAGACGAAGGTCCTGACGTCCGGGGTCAGGGAGTGGATCTGCCTGCAGACGAGGAGTCCGTCGGTGTCCTCGTCGTCCCAGGCGCGGGTTCCGGCCCAGGCCGGGAGCGTGTCGGTCATGGTGCCAGGTGCGCCTTCAGCCGGGTCGCGTACCAGTTGACGAATGCCTCGACCTGGTACTCGGTCGGGCCGTAGGGGCCGGGCAGATAGGCGGGACTGGCGATGCCCTGCTGGGCGCGCGCGACCAGGAGCGCGTCCTGGTCGTTGGTGGCCGTCCACACCCGGGTCAGGCCGTCGAGGTCGTAGTCGACCCCCTCGACCGCGTCCGGGTGCACCAGCCAGGTGGTGCGGACCAGGGTGCGGTCCGGTGCGAGCGGGATCACGGAGAAGGTGATCGCGTGGTCGGAGAGGAAGTGGAACCAGGCGTTGGGCTGCATGTGGAGGGAGAGGCGGCCCAGGCGGGGCGTGGGGAAGTCGTTCAGGAGCCGCTTGCAGGCGGCCGTGCCGTCCTCGGTGAAGGACTCGCCCGCGCCGTCCAGCGGTTCGCGCTGGATGCGGAAGCCGGTGGTGCGGGTGTCCAGTTCCTCGATCGCCTCGTACGGCAGGCCCAGCGACTCGTACGTCGTGCGGGACTCGGCGTCGGCCTGCAGATAGCGGTCGTACGCCGGGCGCAGCACCGGTGGCACGTCCTGTTCGGCGTAGCCGTAGACGGGGAAGAGGGAGCACTGGAGCTCCGGATGGCCGCCGCAGTGGTAGCACTCCCGGTTGTTCTCCATGGTGAGCTTCCAGTTGCCGTTCTCCACCAGGTCGATCTGCGTGGCCACCTTCGCCCGGCGCAGGTCGTGCGGCGCGATGTACGGCTCGATGCGGGCGGCCACCTCGTCGAAGTCGGCGGGTGGTCGCTCGGTGAGGCAGATGAACACCAGGCCGGCGAGGGTGCGGGCGTGGACGGTCCGCAGTCCGAAGCAGGAGGGGTCGAACTCGGCCGGCTGCGACTCCGCGTGCAGCAGGCGGCCGTCCACGCCGTAGGTCCAACGGTGGTAGCCGCAGACGATGTTGCCCACCGAGCCGCGCTCGTCGTTGAGTATGCGGGCGCCGCGGTGGCGGCAGACGTTGTGGAAGGCACGTACCTCTTCGTCGTCGTCGCGAAGCAGGATCACCGAGTACGGACCGAGGGTGACGGTCACGTAGTCGCCGGGTTCGGGGAGTTCGGCCTCGGCGGCGACGAACAGCCAACTCCGGGCGAAGACCGCCTCGATGTCGAGGTCGAAGACTTCCCGGCCGGTGTAGAAGGGGGCTTCGAGACTCCGGCCGGCGGCGCGGCGGGCCACGAGAGCCGACACGTCCGGGGCGGGGGCGAGTGTGCTCATGGGTGTCTCCAACAAGGGTTCAGGCCGGCAGGCACAGCCGCAGGGCGTCGTACACGGCGGCATGGATGTTGCGGCCGGCGACCGCGTCGCCGATGCGGAACAGCTGGTAGCGGCCGGTGTCGTTGCGGATCACCGTCTGCTCCTGGTGGGCGAGCAGGGCGCGGTGGTCCACCTCGCCGAAGTTGCTGGACCCGGGCAGCAGTTCGCGGTACAGCTCGTCGGTGGGCAGGGTTCCGTGCTCCACGATCACCTGGTCGAAGGTCAGTTCGGTGTCGGCGTCGGTGTATTCGCTGTGGAGGGTCGCGATCAGGCGGCGGCCGTCCGGGGCGCGGCACACGGCCCGCAGCCGCCGGGCGAGGGTGGTGGTCACGTCGTGTTCCGCGAAGACCCTGAGGTAGGCGGGGGAGTTCATGCTGCCGACGTCGGGGGCAAGGGTGCGTTCCGGCGTCACATAGTGCAGGCGGGCGCCGGACGGGGCGAGCACTTCCACGGCGTCCAACGCGGGGTAGCCGCCATGGTCGTCGTAGACCAGGACCTCGCCCCGTGGGCGCAGTGAGCCGGTCAGCACGTCCCAGGTGTCGGCCACCAGGTCCTCGCCCGCGTCCAGGAAGGTGCGGTTGGGCATGCCGCCGGTGGCGATGATCACCAGGTCGGGGTGTTCGGCGAGTACGTCGTCCGCCTCGGCGTAGCGGCCGAAGCGGAGGTCGACGCCGTGGTGCTTGCACTCGGCCACGCGCCAGTCGACGATGCCGAGCAGATCGCGGCGGCGCGGGTTGGAGGCGGCGAGTCGGATCTGGCCACCGGGGAGGTCGGCGGCCTCGAACAGCACCACGTCATGGCCGCGTTCGCCCAGAACACGGGCGGCTTCCAGACCGGCCGGACCGGCGCCGACGACAACTGCCCTCCTGCGACGGCCGGTTGTCACCTGGACCGTGTGGGAAAGCGTCAACTCCCGGCCGGTCGCCGGGTTGTGGACGCACTTGGTGTCACCCGAGTCATAGATCGCGTCCAGGCAGTAACTCGCCCCGACGCAGGGCCGGATGCGGTCCTCGCGGCCGGCGGCGACCTTGGCGACCAGATGGGGGTCGGCGATCTGGGCGCGGGTCATACCGACCAGGTCGAGCAGTCCCTCGCGCAGGGCGTACCGCGCGGTGGCCACATCGGCGATCCGGGCCGCGTGCATCACCGGCACCCGCAGCCGGCGCCGGACCTCGCCGGTGAACTCCAGGAAGGGGCCCAGCGGAGTGCCGATCGGCGGGATCGCGCGCACCAGGGAGGCGTCGCTCTCGATGGAGCCGCGGATGGTGCTGACGAAGTCGATGCCGTCGTCGGTGAAACGCTCCGCCGCCACCAGGGCGTCGTCGAAGTTCAGCCCACCGGGGCGGCCCTCGTCGAGCATCAGCCGGATCCCGACCACGAAGTCCGGGCCGACCGCCTCCCGCACCGCCCGGATCACCCGGCGCGGGAACGCCATACGGTGCTCCAGGTGGCCGCCGAGCTCGTCGTCGCGGCGGTTGGTCGTGGGGGAGAGGAAGCTGTCCAGGAAGTGGCCGTAGGCCTCGAGTTCGATGCCGTCGAGGCCGGCCTCGCGGCAGCGCAGCGCGGCGGACACGTAGTCGGCCGTTACGCGGTCGAGGTCCCACGGCTCGGCGGCTTTGGGGAAGGCCCGGTGCGCCGGTTCGCGCAGGGGCGAGGCGGACAGCACCGGCAGCCAGTCTCCGGCGTAGTTGCTGGTACGGCGGCCGAGATGGGTGACCTGACACATCACCGCCGCCCCGGCCTCGTGCACCTCGTCGGCGAGGCGGCGCAGCCACGGCACGATGTCGTCCCGGTACAGCAGCAGGTTGCCGAAGGCGGGCGGGCTGTCCGGCGAGACCACGGCGGAACCGCCGATCATGGTCAGGCCGACACCGCCGCGCGCCTTCTCGACGTGGTAGGCGCGGTAGCGGTCCTTGGGCAGGCCGTCCTCGCCGAAGGCCGGTTCGTGGGAGGTGCTGACCACCCTGTTGCGCAGGGTGAGGTGTTTGAGCCGGAAGGGCTGGAGCAGAGGGTCGAGGCTCTGGGAACTCCGGTAAGGCACGACCACTCCTCGGGAAGTGGGAGGCCGGCCGCTGCGTCGGGGCGTCGATGGCCGCACAGCGAGCGCGGTTGTCTCGCATTGCGAAACAGATACGCGATGCGAGACAAATGGTGGGGGCGCCTGCCCGTGGCCGTCAAGGGGCGGCCGGGATGCGTTCCGCCGGGGTCAGGGCCGCGGGCGGTGGCCCTGACGCAGGGAGATCCGCTCGCCCGCCTGCCTGACCTGCTCCGCGAGGGAGGGCACGGTGTCGTCGTCGACGCGGAACGTGGGGCCGGAGACGGTGACGGCGGCGACGACCCGGCCGTCCGGGGAGCGGATCGGTGCCGCGATGGCGGCCAGTCCGATCTCGTGCTCCTGCGAGGTGGTGGCGTATCCGCGTTCGTGCACCGTGCGCAGCTCGGCCTTGAGGTGCGCCGGTTCGGTGATCGTGTGCGGGGTGTACTGGGCGAGCCCGCGCCCCAGCACCTCGTCGGCCTGCTGCTCGGGCATGTGTGCGAGGAAGACCTTTCCGGCCGCGGTGGCGTGCAGCGGGCTGCGCTTGCCGACCCAGTCCACGCTGGAGATGGTCGCGCCGCCCATCTCCTGGTCGATGGTGATCACTTCGAGCCCGTCGTGGATCGCGAGGTTCACCGTCTCGCCCACCCTGGCCGCCAGCTCGCGGCAGACGGCGCGGCCGAGCAGGGAGAGGTCGCTCTGCCGTCCGGCGCCGGCGGCCAGTTCGACCATGCCGAAACCGAGGCGGTAGCGCCCCCGCTCGGTGTCCTGCTCGACCAGTCCGCGCGACTCCAGTGTGGCGAGCAGCCGGAAGACCGTCGCCTTGTGCAGGCCCAGCGCCTCGGCGATCTCGGTGACGCCGGACGGGCCGCCCCGGGACAGCGACTGCAGGATCGACACCGCACGGTCCACGGACTGCACTGAGGTGTCGCGGGGCCTTCCGGTGCTGGTCATGGCGGAAAGGATAGTCAGCGCGCATGACCCGTCCCGGCCTCCGTCGTCGCCCCTGCCGCGGTTACGGGTCCGTTTCCGCGGTTAATTCTCCGCACCCGAGGGTTGGCGGGAAACCGTCGGCTGGCTATCGTTCACGCACTCCACTCAATCGTTCCGCTGAACGAATAGCGAGAAGGACGGTCGGCCCATGCCCGACACCCACCACGCGGGACGGCGGTCGTTCCTGGCCGCCGGCGCCGCCTGTCTCGGTGCGTCCTGGCTGCTGTCCGGGTGCTCCGGCGCGGCCGCCGGCACGGTGCTGCCCGCCGCGGCGCCGAAAGGCACCCCGGACCGCGGCGGCACCCTCCGGATCGCCCGGCCGCCCGCGTCCGACGCCGAGACCCTCGACCCGGCGAGCTCCCTGTCCGCGTACGAATACCTGGGCGCCCTCTACAACCGCCTCGTCCGCGTCGGTGCGGACGGCCGACTGGCCCCCGACCTGGCCGAGTCCTGGGAGAGCGACGCCAAGGCCCGCACCTGGACCTTCCGGCTCCGCAGGGGCGTCACCTTCCACGACGGCCGCGCGTTCACTTCGGCCGACGCCGCTTACACCCTGCGCCACATCATCGACAAGGCGACCGCCTCCCCGCAGGCCGCCGTCCTCGCCCCGCTCGTCGACCCCAAGACGCTGCGCACCCCCGACGCCCACACCCTCGTCGTCCCGCTGAAGTCCCCGAACGCCGAGTTCCCCAGTCTCCTCACGCACTACAACTGCTACGTCGTCCCCGACGGCAGCGCGAAGTCCATCGGCCGCACCGGCATCGGCACCGGCCCCTTCAAGCTGGAGTCGTTCGCGCCCGCGGGCCCCGGCCGCGTCATCGCCCACGCCGGCCACTGGGCCGGGCGGCCCGTCCTCGACGCGATCTCCTTCTACTCCGTGGCCGACATGTCCGCCCGCGCCAACGCCCTGCTCGCGGGCCAGGTCGACCTGCTGTCGCAGACCAACCTCGACTTCGCGACGGCCCGCGTGGTCGCCGCCTCCGACCGCGCGACCGTCGCCCGGGTGAAGAACGCCCAGTGGTACGTGCTGCCGATGCTCACCAGCGACAAGCCCTTCACCGACGTACGAGTACGGCAGGCGATGAAGCTCGCCTACGACCCCGAGCACGTGGTGAAGGTGGCCCTCCAGGGTGCCGGCAGCGCGGGCTGGGACAACCCGGTCCCGCCGGACGACCCACTGCACATCTCCGCGCACCCGACGCACGACCCGGACAAGGCGAAGCACCTGCTGAAGCAGGCGGGCCAGGCGGGGCTGGCCGTCGACCTCTACACCTCCGCCTACGACCCGCTGCTCACCCCCATGGCCCTCGCCTACCAGGAGTCCGCCAAGCGGGCCGGCATCCGCATCCGGGTCAAGACGGCCGCCGCGGACTCGTACTACACACAGATCTGGATGAAGAAGCCGCTGATGGCGACCTACTGGTACACGGGCAGGCCCGTCGACCAGCTCTTCACCCAGATCTTCCGCAGCGGCTCCTCCTACAACGAGACCGCCTGGTCCGACAAGGAATTCGATGCGGTCCTCGACCGCGCCCGCGCCGAGACCGACGACGCGTTGCGCCGTGAACTCTACGGCGAGGCACAGAAGTTGGTGATCGAGAAGGGCGGGGCGATGACGCCGATGTTCGCCGACCGGCTCGTCGGGATCTCCCGCAAGGTGCGCGGATACGCCGAGCACGGCTTCGAGTTCGACTACCTCGGCATCGGCCTGAAGGGGGCCTGAACATGCTCGTGTTCGTCGCCCGCCGACTGGCAGCCGCCCTCGGCACGCTGCTGCTCTCCTCCGTACTCGTCTTCCTCGCCCTGCAGGCCCTGCCCGGCGACGTCGCCACTCAGATCCTCGGCAAGGACGCCACGCCGGACGCGGTGGCCGCCCTCCGCAAGCAGTTGGGGCTCGACCGGCCCGCCTGGGAACGCTACTTCGACTGGATCAAGGGGGCCGTGCACGGCGACTTCGGCACCTCGCTGGTCTCCCAGAAGCCCGTGGGGAGCGAAGTCGCCCAGTACCTCGGCAACTCCGCGCTCATCGCCGTCGTCACCATCCTGTTCGCGGTGACCGGCTCCCTCGTGCTCGGCGTCCTGGCCGGCCTGTACCGCGACCGCTGGGCCGACCACCTCATCTCGACCGCCGGCCTGGTCGGCATGAGCGTCCCCGAGTTCGTGGTCGCCACCGTGCTGGTGCTGTGCTTCTCGGTCGCGCTGCCGTGGTTCCCCGCCGTCGTCCTGTACGGCCCCGACGCGAGCGTCGGCCAACTCCTGCCCGCCGTCTGGCTTCCCGCACTCGCCCTCGCCATCGTCATGGCGGCCTACATCGTCCGCATGGCCCGCACTTCGGTGATCGACGTGATGGCGAGTGAGTACGTCACCACGGCCCGGCTCAAGGGACTGTCCACCTGGCGGGTCGTCACCCGGCACGCTCTCCCGAGCGCCCTGCTGCCGACCCTGCACGTGATCGCCCTGAACGTGGCCTGGCTCGTGGGCGGTGTCGCCGTCGTCGAGAACGTCTTCAACTACCCGGGCGTCGGCAAGCTGATGCTCACCTCCGTGCAGAACCGCGACCTGCCCGTCGTCCAGGCCGTCGCGCTGATCAGCGCCGTCGTCTACGTCGTCTGCAACCTCGCCGCCGACCTCGGCGCCATGGCACTCAACCCCAAGCTCCGTACGCGCGGGAGGACTTGATGACCACCCTCGACACACAACCGGTGACCCTGGCGGCAGCGCCGGGAGGCGCATCCCGCGCCTGGCACACCCTGCGCTCCTCCCGCACGGCCCTCGCCGGTCTCGCCGTCGTCGGCGTCCACACCCTGATCGCCCTGATCGCTCCGCTGCTCACCTCGTACGACCCCATCGCCAACGACCCCTCCCACGCGCTCCTCGGACCGAGCTGGTCGCACTGGGCCGGCACCGACCAGTACGGCCGGGACGTCCTCACCCGGGTGCTGTACGGCGGGCGGTACGCGCTCGGCGTGTCCGTCGTCGCCACCCTCATCGCCCTCGCCCTGGGCGCGGTGATCGGCTGTGCGGCGGCGCTGCGCGGCGGCTGGTTCGACGACGTCCTGGGCCGCGTCCTCGACGCGGTGCTCTCGGTGCCGGCCGTCCTCGCGCTGCTCGTCGTCGTGACCGCGCTCGGCACCGGCCCCGCGGTCATCGTGATCGCCGTCGCCGTGGTGTTCGTGCCCCAGGTCGTACGGGTGGTGCGCGGCGCGGCGCTCGCCGTCGTACCCGACGACTACGTGACCGCGGCCCGCGCCCGCGGCGAGCGCACCTGGTCGATCCTGTGGCGGGAGGTCCTGCCCAACATCGTCGACGTGGTGTGCGTGGAGTTCGCCATGCGGGCCTCCTGGGTCGTGCTGCTGATCTCCTCGCTGTCCTTCCTCGGCTTCGGCGCCGACCCGCCGACCCCCGACTGGGGGCTCATGGTCGCGGAGAACCGCACCGCCATCACCGTCGTCCCGATGGCGAGCCTCGCACCGATCATCGCCCTGGCCACGCTCGTGGTCGGGCTCAACCTCGCGGCCGACGGCCTGTCCAAGGCCTGGGGCGTCGACCGGATCAGGGAGGGTTCCTGATGACCTCTGCCGCTGTGGTTTCCGTCAACTCCCTTTGCGTGTCCTACCGTTCGGTCGGGCGTGACGTGCCCGTCGTGCAGGACGTGTCCTTCGAGGTCGCCGAGGGCCGCACGCTCGCCCTCGTCGGCGAGTCCGGCAGCGGCAAGTCGACCGTCGCGGCCACCCTGCTCGGCCACCTGCGGCACGGCTCGTGCCTGGACGGCGGGGCCGTGCGGGTCGACGGCCTCGACGTATTCGCCCTGCCTCCCAGGGAGTTGCGGCGCCTGCGGGGCGGAACCGTGGCGATGGTCGCGCAGAACGCCGGGCACGCGCTCACCCCGTCCATGCGCGTCGGACGGCAGATCGCTGAGGCGGGCGGTGCCGTGTCCGTCCCCGACCTGCTGGAGCAGGTACGGCTGCCCCGCCCCGCCGACCTCGCCCGCCGCTACCCGCACGAACTCTCCGGCGGCCAGCAGCAGCGTGTCGCCATCGCCATGGCCCTCGCGGCCCGCCCCAAGGTCCTCGTCCTCGACGAGCCCACGACCGGTCTGGACGTCGTCACCCAGCGCGGCATCCTCGACCTCGTCACCGCTCTGCGCGACGAACTCGGCCTGGCCGCCGTGCTGGTGAGCCACGACCTCGGGGTCGTCGCCCGGATGGCCGATGAGGTGAGCGTGCTGCGCGCGGGCCGGGTCGTGGAGGCGGCGCCCACGCGAACCCTCTTCTCCGCGGCCCGACACCCCTACACCAAGCGGCTGTTGGCGAGCGTGCCGCGTCTGACCGACGACGGTCTCGCCCTCGTGGGGGACGACGGCGAGCGCGAGGTCCGCGCCAGAGCCGTGGTGGCGGCGGACGCCCCGGTGGCGGTCTCGGCCGCGGAAGTCACCGTCGACTACGGGGCGGCGCGTGCCGTCCACGGCGTCTCCTTCGACGTCCGGCGCGGCGAGATCGTCGCCCTGGTGGGGGAGTCGGGCAGCGGGAAGTCCACCCTCGCCTGGTCCCTCGCCGGTCTGCGCGCTCCCTCCGGCGGGACGATGACCCACGGCTTCGGTGATCTGGCCAAGCCAGCACGTCAACGACCGACAGCGCTACGGCGTCTGGTGCAGCTGGTGTTCCAGAACGCCGACACCTCCCTCAACCCGCGCCGCACGGTCGGCGACGCGATCCGCCGCCCCCTGCGCTTCTTCGGCACCGCCCCCGACCGGCAGGCGGCCGCCGCGCGCGCCCTCGACCTCGTGCGGGACGTACGCCTCGACCCGGCGCTCGCCGCCCGGCTGCCCGCCCAGCTCTCCGGCGGCCAGCGTCAACGGATCTGCATCGCACGGGCGTTGGCGGGCGAGCCGGACGTGCTCATCGCCGACGAGATCACCACCGCCCTGGACGTCTCCGTGCAGGCCGAGGTGCTGCGGCTGCTCGACGACCTGCGCCGGGAACGGCAGTTGGCCTGTCTGTTCATCAGCCACGACCTGGCCGTCGTACGGGGCATCGCCGACCGCGTGCTCGTGCTGCGCCAGGGTGTGGTGGTGGAGGAGGGTCCCACCGAGGCCGTCTTCGCCGACCCGGCCCACCCCTACACCCGCGAACTGATGGCGGCCGCGCTCGAACCCGATCCCGACGCCGAGCCGTTCGTGGCGAAGGCGCCCGACTGGCTCGACGCGGCCGAACCCGGCGACCTGTGGGCCGACCACGGCGACGGCCACCGGGCTCGCCGCTGGCACCCGGCCGACACTCCTCTCCCCGAAGGAGTTTCGTGAAGTACCGAGAGCGGTTCGAGCGCCAGGTCGTGCGCGAGGACGTCTGGATCCCCACCCGCGACGGCAGGGTCCGCCTGCACGCCCGTGTCTGGCGCCCCGCCGACGCCGAGGCCGACCCGGTGCCCGCGCTGCTCGAATACCTCCCGTACCGCAAGAGCGACTGGACCGCCCCGCGCGACGCCCAGCGCCACCCCTGGTACGCGGGCCACGGCTACGCCTCCGTCCGCGTCGACATCCGTGGCCACGGCGACAGTGAGGGCGTACCGGGCGACGAGTACGACGCCCAGGAGCTGGCGGACGGCGTCGACGTCGTCAACTGGCTGGCCGAGCAGCCCTGGTGCACCGGCAAGGTCGGCATGTTCGGCATCTCCTGGGGCGGCTTCAACTCCCTCCAGATCGCCGCCCTGGCCCCCGAACCCCTCAAGGCGATCGTCACCGTCTGCTCCACCGACGACCGCTACGACAACGACGTGCACTACACCGGTGGCGCAGTCCTCGGCATCGACATGCTCGCCTGGGCCGGCACCATGCTCGCCTTCGCCGCCCGCCCGCCCGACCCGGCGAACGTCGGCGCCGACCGCTGGCTGCCGATGTGGCGCGAACGCCTCGACGCCCTCGAACCGTTCCTGCACACCTGGCTGGCCCACCAGCAGCGCGACGACTACTGGCGGCACGGCAGCGTCTGCGAGGACTACGGCGCGATCGGCGCGGCCGTCCTCGCGGTGGGCGGCTGGAACGATCCGTATCGCGACACGGTGCTGCGGCTGGTGGAACACCTTCCCGCCGACCGGGTACGGGGGTTGATCGGCCCCTGGTCCCACCAGTACCCGGACCGCGGACTTCCGCCCGGCCCGGCGATCGGCTTCCTCCAGGAAACCCTGCGCTGGTGGGACCACTGGCTGAAGGGCGCGGGCACCGGGGTCATGCGGGAGCCGCTCCTGCGCGCCTGGGTCAACGATGCGGTCCCGCCCGCCACTTCGTACGACGTCATGCCGGGCCGTTGGGTCGGCGACACGAACTGGCCCTCGCCACAGGTGACATGGCAGGAGCGCCCGCTGGGTGCGGAGGGCGCACCGCCCCTCGTCGTCCGCTCTCCGCAGCACACCGGCGTCGACGCCGGCCGTTTCTTCCCCTTCGGCAACGCGAGCGACCTGCCGCCGGACCAGCGGGAGGAGGACGGCCGTTCGGTCTGCCTCGACTCGGCGCCCCTGACCGCACGCGTCGAGATCCTCGGCCGCCCTCGGGTCCGGCTCAGCCTGGACAGCGCCACTCCGCGCGCCCACGTGATCGCCCGCCTGTGCGACGTGGCCCCCGACGGCTCGTCCACCCTCGTCACCCGGGGCGTGCTCAACCTGCTCGCCCGGCACGGACGGGACAAGGCCGTCGCATGGACGCCGGGGAGCTTCGAGGACGTCGAGTTCGAGCTGAGCGCCGTCGGGTACGCCTTCCCGCCCGGCCACCGCATCCGGGTCGCCGTGTCCGACACGTACTGGCCCTGGGTATGGCCGCACGGCGAACGCGGGAAGCTGACCCTGCTGCCCGCAGACAGCGCCCTCCTGCTGCCGGTGCGGACGGCCGGCGAAGAGCCGCCGATCCGCTTCGAGGAACCCGAACAGGCGCCACCGCTTGCGGTGACCTACGACGTCCCGAGCGAGCCGCGTCCCGAACGACTGGTCAGCCACGACGTGGCGGCAGGGGAGTGGACCCTGCAGGTCGACCCGCGTTACGGCGGCTCCCGCACCTACCCCGACGGCCTGCGCTACGAGGAGAGCGCCCGGGAGACGTACCGTATCCGCGGCGACGACCCGCTGTCGGCCTCGGCCGTCTCGGCGTGGACGATCCGGCTCAGCCGCGGCGAGGAATGGGATGCCGAGGTCGTCGCACGGACGGAACTGCGCGCCACGGCGGCGGAGTTCGTCATGGACAGTCACCTTGAGGCACGGGCGAACGGAGAGACAGTGGCCAAGCGCGCATGGCACCGCACCACCCCGAGGACGTCGGGATGAGGGCCGAGGACGTCGGGACGAAGGCCGAGAAGAGCCCGCGCCGCGCCGTGGCCGCCGCCGACCGCACCCGGCAGCCCACCGAGGTGCGCCGCCGACTCATCGTCGAGGCGGCGGTTCCGCTGATCGCGGAGCGCGGGTACGCCTCGGTCGGAGTCCGGGACGTCGCCGCCGCGGCCGGTGTGTCGGTCGGCACGGTCACCTACCACTTCGGCAGCGTCCAGGAGATCCTCTCCGAGGCGATGGTGCTGCAGATCGAGCGGTACTACACCGCCCTCAGCGAGGCCGCGGACCGGGCGACCAGCGGCGCGGAGGGACTGCGGCTCCTCGTCGATGCGCTGTTCACCGAGGACACCGACCGCCACTGGCGGATGTGGTTCGAGTACTGGAACGTCGGCGAGCACCATCCCGATCCGGCGTTCTCCCGCGGCCAGGACCGACGCTACGAGAGGTGGTACCGGCAGATCCGCACACTGGCCGAACGAGGCCTCGCCGACGGTGAGTTCACCTGCGACGACCTGGACGGCTTCACGGCCCGCTTCGCCGCCCTCGCCGACGGCCTGGCCCTGCAACGGCTGCGCCAGGCCCCGCCGCTGACCACAGAGGACGCGCGCCGCCATCTGAACCACTTCATCGACACGGAACTGCGCCGACGGAACTGAGGTCGTCAAGCATCAGCAGGGTGCGGGCCCGGGTCCGCACCTTCATGTAGGGCTGCCGCCTCCACCAGACCGCTGTCGATCAGGAGCTGATCCAGCACCTCGAAGTGGATGGTGCCGCCGACATGCTTCGTGGAGTCGTCCACGATGCGCTCCACGAAGTCCCAGCACCGGGTGAGCAGCTTCGTGTCCGGGCTGTCGCTCCTCAGCTGCGGCATCAGCACCGGCGTGATGAAGCATCCGGCCAGCAGTTCGTACAGCATCACGGCCGCGTCCTCGGTCAGGACAGCCGCTTCCGCGGGTCGGTGGAACATCTCGGCGATGGAGTCGGCGGATTCGGGGTCCGCCTGCCCGGGATCAACCGGCGCCGGCGGACCGGACACATCCGCGCCCAAGACGCGTGCAGCGGCGAGTGTCCGTCCTGGGCGTCATCAGGAGCTTCCCGTGATCTGATGCGTCGACCGCCTCGGTGAATCTCGGCTGATCGGAATTCCGTAGGGGACGCGGCTGTTCCGGAGCCACGGCGGATGCCGCGGCCGGTTTCTGACCATGTCCGTTCGAGGCACCGTACGCTCGCGACGCCGGAGCAGACCTGACCGACTGGCGACGTCGGCTCCGGCCCACGTCGAAGAACGTGAGCCGGAGCCAAGGGGGACACCGGAAGGAGCTGTTGGTCAGTCTGCTGACCGCACGGTGGGCGTGGCGAGGGCGACCGGTCCCGTGCGGGAGCCGCTCTTGCACGAGTCGTGGCAGTCCTTCTCCAGGCTGCAGCACAGTGAGCAGATCGCCCCGGAGTGGAAGGGGCAGTTCGCCACGTCCGGCCGCTCGAAGTCGGTCGTGCACACGGTGCAGGTCAGCATGGCCGCGGAGGGCAGGCCGTCCGCCCCGAGCAGCGGCTCCTCCAGGTCGTCGACGCGGGCGATGTAGTACTTGCCCCTGGTGAGCACCGCGAACAGCGGTGAGAGGACCATCGCGAGGAACAGGGCGATGAAGGGGGAGTAGGCCTTGCCGTAGTCACCGAAGGCGTCGAAGTAGGCCGCGATGGAGACGGCCGAGGCGATGAGCATCGAGCCGAAGCCGACCGGGTTGAAGTTGTACAGGTGGGCCCGCTTGAACTCGATGTACGAGGGGCTCAGCTTCAGTGGCTTGTTGATGACGAGGTCGGCGACGACGGCGCCGATCCACGCGATGGCCACGTTGGAGTAGAAGCCGAGGACGGTGTTGAGGAAGCCGAAGACGCCGCCCTCCATCAGGGCCAGCGCGATGCCGACGTTGAGGAAGATGTAGACGACGCGGCCGGGGTGACGGTGGGTCAGCCGGGAGAAGAAGTTCGACCAGGACAGCGAACCCGAGTACGCGTTCGTCGAGTTTATCTTTATCTGGGAGAGGATCACGAAGAACGTTGCCAGGCCCAGGGCAACGGGCGCGGCGAAGGTCTTGAAACCGTGGACGTACTGCTGGATGGGCTCGTTGGCCTTGGACAGGCCCACGCTGCCGGCGATGTAGAAGGCGAGGAAGGCCCCGCCGATCTGCTTGGCCGCGCCGAGCACCACCCAGCCGGGGCCGGCGGAGAGCACGGCGCCCCACCACTTCCTGCTGTTCTCGGGCGTCTTGTCGGGCATGAAGCGCAGGTAGTCGACCTGCTCGCCGATCTGCGCGATCAGTGAGAGGGCCACGCCGGCGCCCGCGCCGATGCCGAGCATGCTGATGCCGGAGCCGGTGGGGGAGTTGCCGGCGAAGTGTGTGAACTGCGAGAACTTGTCCGGCTCCTGGATGGCGATGGACACGAACGGCGCGACCATCAGCACCAGCCAGACCGGCTGCGTCCACACCTGCATCTTCGACAGCGCCGTCATGCCGTAGACGACGAGCGGCAGGATGATGAGGGAGCAGATCAGATAGCCGATGGCGAGCGGGATGTGCAGGCCGAGTTCCAGGGCCTGCGCCATGATCGAGCCTTCGAGGGCGAAGAAGATGAAGGTGAAGCTGGCGTAGATGACCGAGGTGAGCGTGGATCCGAGGTAGCCGAAGCCCGCGCCCCGGGTCAGCAGGTCCATGTCGATGGAGTACTTCGCCGAGTAGTACGAGATCGGTATGCCGGTCAGGAAGATGACCACAGCCGCGGCCAGGATCGCCACCATGGCGCTGGAGAAGCCGTTGGAGATGGCGATCGATCCGCCGATGGCGAAGTCGGCGAGGTAGGCGATGCCGCCGAGCGCCGTCGTGGCCACCACATAGGGGGTCCAGCGGCGGAACGACTTCGGCGCGTAGCGTAGTGAGTAGTCCTCCAACGTGTCGTTCTGCGCCCAGTTGTTGTACGTCCGTCCGCCCGTACTCGCCGGCGGTGCTTCCTTGTCGACGATCTCCGTCACGACATTCCCTCTTCCCAGCACTGGGGACGACCCGGGCGACCCCGGGTGATGCACGGAAGAGTCACGCCGCACTGTTTCTTGAGCGTTTCGCGTCCTTTAAGGGAAGAGTCCTTTGACGGGCCTTTATTCGACGCGCGTAGATGGTGTGCGGCCGGGAGCGTAACTGCGTGAGCTGGGCTGTTGTCGATCGGAGGGCGTGGCGAGCGGGGGGCTCGATTGAATACAGAAACCTCGCCTCGGCCAGATGCTTCCCGTAGAAAGTATTTCTGTGGCAGGCTAATGTCAACGGCAGGGAGCGGAGTCAGAGTTGGGTGACGATGTGGAAGTCGAAGGCATCCGCCCGTGCCAGGTACAGCCGTTGGGTGAGATGGTTGCCGCGCAGCCGCAGTGCGCCGCGCGGGCCCTCGTAGGAGACCGTTTCGGCCACCGTGCACATCGTCTTCACGTCCAGCGACCGCGCCCGCTCGGCCAATGCCGCCAGCAGGCGCACTCCTTCGAAGCACGACTCGCCCAGACTGCCCACCACGGGCGCCTCCACACCGAACCGCGCTGCGTAACGCGCGCCGAAGTCCAGGCTCTCGGCGGTCGCGAGCGTCTCGAAGAAACCGGCCGTCGCCCACAGTCCGTCGGTGGCGTCCGCACCGGTGGCCAGCAGGATGTTCTCGTCCATGTGGGTGCTCAATCGCAGGCACCGCTGATGCAGACCGTACCCGGCGAACGCCCGGTTGAAGTGAGCTGCGTCGTCCCCGACCAGCAGCATCAGTACGGCGTCTGCTTCGCACCGCTCGATCCGGCGCAGCACGGGACCGAAGTCGCTTGTTCCCAGGGGCACGAAGACCTCGTCGCGCACCAGGCCGCCGCACGCCCGGGCGTATTCCCGGGCGGTGCGGGCGGTCACGCGCGGCCACACATAGTCGTTGCCCACCGTGCACCAGCGTCGCGCGCCGGTCGCCTCGGCCAGCAGCCGCATCGCGGGCAGCAGTTGGGCGGCGTCGGTCTCGCCGGTCAGGAAGACCCCGGGGGTGTGTTCGCCGCCTTCGTACTGGGCGGTGTAGACGTACGGCAAGCGGCCCGCGATCCGCGGCAGCAGCGCCTGTCGCACCGCCGAGGTGTGCCAGCCCACCACCCCGTCGACGGCGCCCAGCGACACCAGCGCCTCGACTTCGGCCGCCACCTGCTCCGGCGATGCCCCGCCGTCCACCGTGACCAGGTGGACCTCCCGGTCCAGTACGCCGCCCGCGGCGTTCAGTTCCTCCGCGGCCAGTTGCGCGGCCAGCTCGCACGAAGGACCGAAGACCCCTGCCGGCCCCTGCAACGGCACGACCAAGGCCACGACCAGGGTCGTGCTCGAATCGCCATTACCTGTCGGCGGCACCGGATGCACAGACCACCTCCGTAAGGGCACTGGGCGCGCGGATCCCGCTCCGGGCCCCGGCACCCTCGCGGAGGCTCTTAATCTGCCCGAACAGTAGACCTACCGGAAGGACACCGGCAATGCCGTCCGAACCCTCCTCCCCGGACCTTGCTCACCTCCTCAGTCACGCCGAGCGAGGCCTCGGCCGGCGCTTGGCCGCGCTGCTGGCCGAGGAGGGCTGCTCGGTGGAGGAGTGGCGCGTACTGTCGGCCGTCGCCGACGGGCAGGGCCACCCGATGTCCGAAATCGCCGACCGCGCCCTCATGCCTCCGCCGAGTCTGACCAAGCTCGTCGACCGCATGGTTGCCGGCAACCTGGTCTACCGTCGGCCCGACCCCGACGACCGCCGCCGCGTCCTGCTGTACCTCACCGCTCGCGGGCGCATCCTCCACCAGCGCGCCGGCCACCGCGTCCACTCCGACCAAACCCGGCTTCTCGACGCCATCGGTGACCAGGGAGAACTCACCCGGCTCCTGCTTCTGCTCGCGGCGACGGTCGACGGGTTGCCTGCGGTGGCGCCCAGCAGACCGCAGAGTTGATCTTTTCGATCAATGGCGGCGGCCTCGCCCGTGTGCGGCGAAGCCGAGCCTGCGCTCCAGCGTCCTGGCGGTCGCGTGAGCGAGTGGGGCCCGTGCCGATCCGGAGTTGACGGAACGGGTGCGTGAACAGTTGCAGGAGCACGGACCGCGGGCGTTGTGCGTCGGCTGCATGTCTGCTGACGATCACCGTTGACGCCTGGGTCTCGGGTCTCCAACTCGACGACGTGCGAGACGGTCCGCCACCCGCCGATCGTCCGGCGGCGAAGCGTGCCCCACGGCGGGCCTCTCCGCTCCGTCGAGCCACTCCGTACGTTGCAGCTCAGGGCTCAGCCGGGCCGATGGCGCGATGTCGGTCACCAGGTCCCATGCCGGCGACGGAGCAGCTTCCATGTCGCGCAGGTGTCCCTCTTCCGTGATCCGGGCCGGCCCGGATGCGGCTGACGGCCGGCGGGACCCACCGACCAACGACGTTCGTGCAAAGTCCCCTTGGCGTGTGCCCGATCACCGGGATGAGCGTCCCGCACCAGCTGTCCCGTCCCGGCGTCGCACCTCAACTGTCGTAGTCGACCGTGAGGGTGTCGGAGGCGGCGAAGGTCTGGCAGTTGAGGACGTAGCCCGCGGAGACCTCCGCCGGTTCCAGGGGGCAGTTGCGGCGCATGTCGGCCCGGCAGGTTCCGCAGTCGCCGTCCTTGCGCGCGAACGGAAGGCCGGGGCAGGCCTGTTGGGCGCCATCGAGGACCACGGTGACCTCGCTCGCCGCGTCGCCGTCGGTGGCGTCGTCGCGGTCGGCAGCGGGCGCCGCGGGCGGGTCCTCATCCGCGTGGAACAGTTCCTGGTGCACGCGGCCCGCCGTGATGCCGAGCCCGGCGAGGAGCGTGCCGGCGTCGCGGACCATGCTGTGCGGGCCACACGGTCCGCCGGACCCAGCACAGTGGCCAGACGCTCACGCGCTGACACGAACGCTGATCAGGCGAGTCCGTCCACTCCTCGGGCCAGGATTGACGGACACTGGATGTCATGACGCGCAAGCCCGGCTCACCGTCCCGCCGTACCCTGCTGCTGGGCGCGACCGGCACTCTCGTCGGCGTGGCGGCCTGCTCCGGCGGCTCCTCGCACACCGCGCCGTCGCAGTCCGGCACCGCCCGTTCCGGGCGTGCCTCCGCCGCTTCCGGATCCGTTGCGGCGTTCCCTCCCACCTCGCAGGCCGCCGCCCTGCCGCCCACCACGCCGTGGCGTCCGACCTCGGCCGAGGTCACGCCGGCCGCCAAACTCCGTGCCGTTCAGGTCGTCGAGGCGATCGGGGCGTGGCCGTCCGGCAAGGGTGGTGCGGCCGCGGCCAGGGCGCGGGTGGCCGCGCTCCGGCTGCCCACCGGCCTGGTCGACGAGGCCGGTCCGCTGCTGCCGGATGCGGACGCGGCCGTGCTGCAGGTGGTCAACGCCCAGTACGGCGGCATCCTCACCGACTCCGCGAGTGTGCTCGTCGTATGCCGCCAGTGGACCAGCCGCGGCGGCCGGGTGAGCGCCGGTGGTACGACGGTCGATGTACGGCTGACCCGGGCGGCCTCCGGCTGGACGGTGACCGCACTGTACCCGGCCCAACCGGGAGCCGCCGTGTCGGCGCTGCCCGCGCGCGCCCGCGCGGTTCTGGCCGACTCCCGTGTCGAACTGCCGCCCGCCGCGCAGGCCGACCTGCACAGCGGGCAGGTACACGACAGTGTTCTCGCGGCGATGCTGCGTCTGGCGGGCACCTACCGGATGTACGTCAGCGTGGTCCGCTCCGGCCACCCCCTCGACGTCTTCGGCACCAGCCGCCCCAGCGACCATCCGCTCGGGCGGGCCTTCGACGTGTGGCAGATCGACGGTCACGCGGTGGTCGACCCGGCCACTTCCCGCACGCTGATCGAGCGCTTCATGCGGGACGCGGCAGCGGCCGGCTCCTACAACGTCGGCGGACCCGTCCTGTTGTCCGGCGGCGGCGCTGCCAACCAGTTCTTCAGCGACAACACCCACCACGACCACGTACACATCGGCTTCGACCACTGACCTTGTCCGTACAGCTGCAGGTCAGCCGATGAGCCCCGGCGTCACAGCCCGTTGCGGACCATGACGGTTCCGCCGCTCGACAGGGAGTTCCAGTTGGCGCTGGTGGCCCACGCCGATGGTGTGGGCGTTGTTGTAGCGGGCCACCGCGGACACGTCCAACTGCTCAACCGGCTGCCGCCGTACGGATCCCGAGTGACACATGGGGCGAAGGCCCCATCAGCCCAAAAAACGCTTGGACGCCGTGGGTGTCGTCGCGGGACACTCCCATCCCGCCGCACAACCACACGGGATCGGGATGGGATCACCTCAAGCAAGCAAGGTTCCCCCGCGCAGGGGCTCCGTGCTCCTCGCACTTCGTTACTACGGACGGGAGTTGGGCCGGCTACGGGTGTGGGCCGTGCCCGGCATGCTGCTCCCGGCACTCGGCAACATCGGGATCAACTACGTCGCGCCGCTGGTCGTCGCGAAACTCGTCGGCCGCATCGCCGGGAACGCCGACATCGGAATCGGTTCGACACTGCCGTACGTCCTCGCCTTCGCCGGTGTCCTGCTGCTGGCGGAGGCGCTGTGGCGGATCGGTCTGCACTGCCTGAACCGCCTCGACGCCCTCGGGATCGAGCACCTGTACGTGCTCGGCATGGACGAGCTGTTCGCCAAGGACGCCGCCTTCTTCCACGACAACTTCGCCGGGGCGCTCACCAAGAGGGTGCTGAGTTTCGCCTCCCGCTTCGAGGAGTTCGCCGACACGCTGACCTTCAACATCATGGGCAGCCTCGTACCGCTGCTGTTCGGGTCGGTGGTGCTGTGGCGCTACGAACCGCTGCTCGTCGTAGGGCTGTTGGTGATGATCGGCGTGACGGCGCTGTGCGTGGCACCGCTCATCCGGCGCCGCCAGCGGCTCGTCGACCAGCGCGAGGAGGCGATCGCCCGGGTGTCGGGGCATGTCGCCGACAGCCTGATGAACATGGATACGGTCAGGGCGTTCGCCGCGGAGCGCCGCGAGGCCGCCGAGCACCGCACCCGTGTCGCCCACTCGCGACGGCTCACACTCAGGTCGTGGGACTACGGCAACCTGCGCATCGACACGCTGGTGGCGCCGATGTCCGTACTGACCAATGTGCTGGGCCTGCTGCTCGCGGTCGCGCTCGGCGGGGGCGAGCACGGGGTGGAGGCGGTCGTGGTCGCCTTCACCTACTACAGCAACGCCACAAAGATCATGTTCGAGTTCAACCAGATCTACCGCCGCCTGGAGAGCTCGATGACGGAGGCCGCACAGTTCACCGAGCTGTTGCTGGTTCCGCCGACCGTGCTCGACCCGGCTTCGCCGGAGCCGCTGCTGCCGGGGCCCGCGGATGTCCGTTTCGAGCGGGTGACCTTCGCCCACGGGGGAGGCGAGCCGCTCTTCCGTGGCCTCGATCTGGCCGTGTCCAGCGGCACGAAGATCGGTCTCGTCGGCCGCTCGGGCGGCGGGAAGACCACGCTGTCACGGCTGCTGCTGCGGATGATGGACATCGACGGCGGCCGGATCCTGGTCGGCGGTCAGGACATCAGCCGGATGCGCCAGTCCGACCTGCGCGGACTGATCGCCTACGTGCCGCAGGACCCGGCGATGTTCCACCGCACGCTGAAGGAGAACATCGCCTTCGCCCGGCCGGACGCCACCGACGCCGAGATCCGCCGCGCGGCCGAGGCGGCGCACGTCACGGAGTTCGCCGACGTGCTGCCGGACGGCTTCGACACCATGGTGGGCGAGCGCGGAATCAAGCTGTCCGGCGGACAGCGCCAGCGGGTCGCCCTGGCCCGGGCGATCCTGCGGGACGCGCCGATCCTGCTGCTCGACGAGGCGACCAGCGCCCTGGACTCCGAGAGCGAGGTCCTGGTGCAGGAGGCGCTCTGGCGGCTCATGGAGGGGCGGACGGCACTCGTGGTGGCGCACCGGCTGAGCACGGTCGCCGGAATGGACCGGCTCGTCGTCCTCGACCGCGGACGGATCGTCGAGCAGGGTACGCACCAGGAACTGCTCGCGGCCCAGGGTGCCTACGCGAAGCTGTGGCAGCACCAGTCGGGCGGATTCCTCGACGACAGTGCCGTGGACGACAGTGCCGTCCCAGGCAGTGCCATGGAAGACACTGCCCTGGAGGACAGTCCCGCACGGGCCGACCTGCACTGACCGGCGGATCACACCCGTCTGGGGGCCTCTCCGCCCTGCTCCTCCCTCTCGTTCTGCCGGTGGGGAAGCGTGGGGCGGAGATCTCCGGTGGCCATCCTGGCCACCATGTCGGCGAGCTGCCCGCAGGCCCGGGCGATCTCCTGCTGGGTCTGGTTCCGCTCACTGACGACGGCCGCGAGCAGCAGCGCGGTCAGCGCGGCGGAGCCGTTGAACGCCTGCAGCGTGATCATGTTGGTGAGCAGGTCGTGACCATGGAACGGCCCCGATCCCCGGGCGGCCGCGATGATCGCGAAGGTCGACACGGCCAGCGCGCAGGGCGCGGCCCCCGCCAGCTGGAAGCGGAAGGCCGCCCAGATCAGCAGCGGGATGCCGAGGAACAGCAGCGGAGCATGGCTGATCTCGAGGAAGCCGACGCCGATGGTGGCGGCCACCAGCAGCAGCCCCTCGACCCAGCGGAACGGCGGCGCGTCCTTCGGCCGGTGTGCCGAGCGCAGGACGAGCAGGACCGGCGTCACCACCAGGACGCCCATCGCGTCACCGGTCCACCACACCGACCACGTCGGCCAGAAGTCGCCCGGGCCGAGCACTCCGGCGAGGACCAGGGTCGCGCTGCCGGTCGTCGAGCTGACCAGCATGCCGGTGAACGCCCCGAGAAAGATCAGGGCCAGGGCGTCCCGCAAACGGTCCAGGGCGTTGCGGAAGCCCGTCCGGCGCAGCAGCTCGTAGGAGCAGACGGGCGCGAGGGTGTTGCCCGCCACGATGGCGAGTACGGCCGGCAGGGAGGGCCCCAGCGACACGTTGACCAGGAACGCGCCGAGGGCGATCCCGGGCCACACCCGCCGGCCGCGCAGGAGCAGACCGGCCACCGCGATACCGCTGGGCGGCCACAGCGGCGTGACCTGACCTCGCACCATCTGCTGGAGCAGCCCCACCTTGGCCGAGCCGAAGTACAGGGCGGCAACGACACAGATCTCCAGGGCGGCCGAGCCGCTGTGCCGGAGCCGTTCATGCCGGGCGACAGCCATCGGGCGACCTCCGTGTCGACATCGGCCCGAAGCCCATCATCCGCCGCATCCCCGGGATCCTCCACGGCGCAGGCCACGCGGCTCGGCGCCGCCGGTCAGGCGGGCGGGGTGCGCAGGGCGAGGATCGCCATGTCGTCGTGACCGTCGCTCGGGTGGTGGTCGGCCAGTGTCCGGACGAACTCCGGCAGGGGCAGGGCGACATGGGCGGAGGCGAGCTCGGCGAGCTCGTTCAGGCTCTCGTCGATGGGATGGCCGGGATGTTCGACCAGACCGTCGGTGAAAAAGACCACGGTGGCGGCCGGGGGCAGCGAACGGGAGTGGTCGGGCCGGGGCTGCGCGGTGTCGACGCCGAGCGGCACCCCGGGCTCGACGAGCAGGTACTCCACCCGGCCGTCAGGGGCGATCAGCAGGGGCGGGACGTGGCCCGCGCTGCTCCAGCGCAGCCGCCGGCCCGGGCCCTCCGGCTCGATGCGGGCCAGCGTCGTGGTCGTGACGGGGTTGTCCGTGAGGGCCTCCAGGGTCCGGTCCAGCTGGGCGAGGATCGCGCCGGGTGAACTGCGCTGGTCGAACAGGAGCGCGCGCAGCATGTTGCGGGTGGAGGCCATGGCGGCCGCGGCATGCAGATCGTGACCGACCACGTCGCCGATGACGACCGCCACCACGTCGTCGGGCAGCGGGATGGCGTCGTACCAGTCCCCGCCGAGCTGACTGGGCTCGGCGGCGGGCCGGTAGATGGCGGCGGCGGTGAACGGCCGCAGATCGGGCAGGGTGGGCAGCAGAAGCCGCTGGAACTGCTCGGCTCCGACCCGGATCCGTTCGAAGAGGCGGACGTTCTCGATCGCGATGCCTGCGGCGCCGGCCAGGGCGACGACGACGCTCTCGTCGTGCGCGTCGAAGGGCTGCCCGTCGCGCCGCTCGGACAGGTAGAGGTCGCCGTAGATCTCTCCCCGCACACTGATGGCGACGCCGAGCAGGGTGTGCAGGCACGGGTGGCCGGGCGGGAACCCGGCGGAGGACGGATGGGCAGGGATGTCGGTGACCCGCAGGGGCTCGGGGTAGCGGATCAGGTGGCCGAGGACGCCCAGGCCCCGGGGCAGGCCCGTCTCGGCCAGGGCGTTGCGTTCCTGCTCGGACAGGCCCGCCGAGATGAACTGCTCCAGGCCCTGCCCGGATTCGTTGAGAACGCCCAGCGCCCCGTAGCGGGCTCCGACCAGGTCCATGGCGGTGGTCACGATGCGGTGCAGCACCGCGGGCAGTTCCACCTCGCGGCTGATGGCCATCACCGCGTCCAGCAGGCCCTGCAGCCGGTCCATGGTGGACAGCAGGGCGCGCAGCTGGTCGTCGATCCGGCCCACTTCGGAACGCAGACGTAGCTGCAGGTCGCGAAGGTCCGGCTGCCTGGGCTGTCTCCCTTCCCTGTCTCCCGTCATGGCTGCCTCCTGAGCCGGTCCCCACACCAGCGTCGCACGGCCGACCAGGGCGAACGGCAATTACGCCACCGGCGGCGCGGTTCGCGAACGGGCCTTTCCGCTCGCCAGCACCGCGTGGATGAGCGCCAGCAGGTCCGGGACGGCCGGGTGCCCGGGGCCCTCGCGCCAGGCGAGGACGACGGGCACGGGCGGCGCGTCCACGAGTGGCCGGAAGACCAGCGACGGGTGGGTGTGGTTGCCGGGGGTGGCCGTCGTGGAGACGCCCACGGCGCGGCCCGCGGCGATGGCCATCAGCCACTCGTCCGTGTTGGTGACCTCCAGGGTGGCGGCGGGGCGGGCCGCGGCCGGCCACAGGTCCATCGTCGTGGTGCCGGAGACGGTGTTGAGGGCGATGCGATGCGCGGCCAGATCCGCCAGGGTGACCCGGGGCAGCGCTGCCAGCGGGCTGTCCGCCGACATCACCGCCACCCGCTCCTCCGACACCAGCAACTCGGTGCGCAGCCCGGCCGCAGGGACCGTGCCGCGCAGCAGGGCGGCGTCGACCCTGCCCTGGGTGAGGCCCGCCGTACGGTCGTCGATGCGCAGTAGCCGCAGAGGGACCTCCGGGTGCGTTTCGTCCCAGCGGCGCAGCAACGCGACGGTGTGGTCGCCGAGCGCCGCCCAGGGGTGGCCCAGGCGCAGCGGCCAGGTCCGCAGGTGGCGCGCGTCCAGAGCCGTGTCCACGGCGGCGAGGGCGGCGGCGGCCTTGTCGCGGAAGGTGCGGCCCTCGGCGGTGAGTTCGAGATGGTGGGTGGAGCGGTCGACGAGACGGCCGCCCAGGTGGTCTTCCAGCTGGCGCAGGGTGCGCGAGAGCGCGGGCTGGCTCAGCCGCAGACGGGCTGCGGCACGGGTGATGTTGCCCTCCTCGGCGATGGCGAGGAAGGCCCGCAGATGCCGCAGCTCGATGGTCATGCCTCAGGAGCATAACCGCAGTGGAATCGGCATTTCACAGGCCGCAGCCGGGTTCCTACCGTGAACGGCATGACCTCCACCGCTCGCACCTCCTCCACCTCGACGCCCGCGCCCGTCCTGGTCCGTCATGCGGCCGGCCGCGGCAGCCTCGGCGGTGTCGGCCTGATGCTGGCAGGAGCGGTGTCCGTGCAGTTCGGGTCGGCCTGCGCCGCACTGCTCTTCCCCCGCGCCGGAGCGTTCGGCGCGGTCGCCCTGCGGGTGACGTTCGCCGCGGTGCTGCTGCTGGTCGTCACCCGGCCGCGGCTGCGCGGGCACTCGCGCGGCGACTGGGCGGTGGTCTGCGGGTTCGGACTGGCCCTCGGCGGCATGAACCTCCTCTTCTACCAGGCCATCGACCGCATCCCACTGGGCGCGGCGGTCACCGTGGAGGTGCTCGGCCCGCTCCTGCTGTCCGTCCTCGTCTCCCGTCGCGTCGCCGGCCTGCTGTGGGCAGGCCTCGCACTGGCCGGGGTCGTCCTGCTGGGCGGGGGCGGCTTCGACCGGCTCAACCTCGCCGGGGTGGCCTTCGCGCTGAGCGCCGGCGCGCTGTGGGCGGCGTACATCGTGCTCAACTCCCGGGCGGGCGCCCGCTTCCCGCGGCTGGACGGGCTGGCGATCGCGATGGCGGTCGCCGCCCTGGTCAGCCTGCCGCTGGGCATCGGGGCGGCGGGCGGCACGCTGCTGGAGCCCACCGTGCTCGGCCTGGGCCTGGCCATCGCCCTACTGAGCTCGGCGGTGCCCTACACCCTCGAACTGCTCGCCCTGCGCCGCCTGCCCGCCGCGACCTTCGCGGTCCTGACGAGCCTGGCACCCGCCATCGCCGCTCTGGCGGGCTACCTGGTTCTGGACCAGGGCCTGTCACTGCCGCAGTGCGCCGCGATCGCGCTGGTCGTCACGGCGAGCGTGGGCGCGGTCCGCACGGGGAACCGCTGACGGGGTTGTCAGGCCGGCGACGGCAGGGCTGCCGTGTCGGCGAAGGCCTGCAGGGGGCTCTTGTACAGGGGGTCCAGGACGATCGTGGCGGCCGCCACGACCAGGATCGGGGGCCCGGCATGCGGTATCTGGATCCGGGCGGGGTCGTCGCAGACGTGTGCGTGACCGATGGCGGCCGTGCGGATCTCTTCGAGGTACTCGGGCTGGAGCGTGCTCGATGTCTCGGTGACCACCACGAGATCCGGGTTGAGCACGTCGAGCAGCAGCCCCGTCGCCCGGCCCACCGCTTGCGCGCGCTCCCGCAGCAGCGCGTCGGCCCGCCCGTCGCCGGCCGCCGCCGCGTCCACCAGCAGACCGATGTGCGCGTCGGGGATGATGCCCTGCTCCACCGCGCGCCGGGTGAGCCGGGTGTCGGAGACGGTCGCCTCCAGACAGCCGGTACGGCCGCACGGACAGGCCACCCGGCTCTCCGGCACCGGCAGATGCGACACGTCCCCGGCGCCCGAACGCGGCCCGCTGTGCACCACGCCGGCGATCGACAGGGCCGCGTCCACCACGTTGCCCACGAACAGGTGCAGCAGGGAGCGCCGTGCCTCGGTCCGGCCGAACAGCAGCTCCGACTGCGCGACGGCACGGGCATGGTTGTCCACCCGCACGGGCAGCCCGGTGTGCCGTCGCAGCTCGGCCGCCAGCGGGCGCTGGTGCCAGCCGAGCGCGTCATGCCGTACGACCGTGCCGGTCTCCGGGGCCACCCAGCCGCCGATCGCCGCACCCGCCCCGAGGACCCTCGCGCCGGCCGGGGTGTGTTCGGCGATGAAACGGGCCAGCGCGCGGCCCAGGTGGTCCGGGAGGTCGGCGGTCGGAATCCCGTCGTGCCGGAGCTGCCGGCGGGCCACGACCGTGCCGCGCAGATCCGTCAGGCCGAAGTCCGCGCCGGGCACCCCGATGTGCATGCCCGCGACCAGCGGCCCGCCCGCGCCGCCGGTCCGCAGGTCCACCGGGATCTGCGGCCTGCCCACCCCGCTCGCCGCGACCAGCTCCGGCACCTCGCACACCAGGCCGAGCCGGGCCAGGTCGGTGCACTGGCGGGAGACGGCCGCCGGACTCAGCCCGGACAGCCGGGCTATGCCGCTACGGGCCACCGGGCCGTGGTCGAGCACGGCCCGCAGCACCGACGCGGCATTCGCCTCCCGCCGGCCGTCGCCCGAGGTGCGCGCGGAGGGAACGGTCGTCGACATGGCAGGCCTTCTCGGTCTCGCGGTTTCCGGTCTGAGGAGGTGACAGGGTCCAACATGCCCTGTCCCCGGCCGTTTTGGCGACCGGAAGTGGCCGGGACCACGGCCGGCATGGCGGGCGTGTTGCAGGGTCGTGAAACGGGCCCAGGGAGTGTTGACCGGCGTGCGGCGGGCCACCCAAGCTCGTTGAGGAACACCCTCTCATCCTTCACCGGGCAGGTTTCCACCTGCCCGGATTTCCTTCCGCTCGGAAAGCAACTAACCGCCGTCACTTCGCGAAGGGCCCCTCCCATGACCTCCACCGCACCCGCGGCGACCCTCACCGTCGAGAAGGTCGGCGGCCGCATCGGCGCCGTCGTCTCCGGTGTCCGCCTCGGCGGCGACCTCACCGAGCCCGTCGTCGCGGCGATCCGTGCCGCGATCCTGGAGCACAAAGTCGTCTTCTTCCGCGACCAGCACCATCTCGACGCCGACAGCCACGAGGCGTTCGGCCGGCTCCTCGGTGAGCCCGTCGCCCACCCCACTGTCCCCTCCGTCGACGGCAAGTACGCCTTCGGCGTCGACAACGACCACGGCGGCCGCGCCAACCAGTGGCACTCCGACGTGACGTTCGTGCCCGCCTACCCCGCCTTCTCGATCCTGCGCGCCGAGGTCGTCCCGCCGTACGGCGGCAACACCCTGTGGGGCAACACGGCCGCCGCCTACGCCGAACTCCCCGACGCCCTCAAGCTGTTGGCGGACAACCTGCGGGCCGAGCACACCAACGACTACGACTACGCGGAGGCGCGCCCCGAGGCCGGCACCGTCGAACTGGAGCAGCACCGCAAGGTGTTCACCTCCACCAAGTTCCGCACCGACCACCCGGTGGTGCGCGTGCACCCGGAGACCGGTGAACGCACCCTGGTGCTGGGGAGCTTCGTCAAGCGCCTGGTCGGCCTGCGCGGCCCCGACTCGCGGGCGATCATCGGCGTCCTCCAGTCGCATGTCGAGCGCCCGGAGAACACCGTCCGCTGGCAGTGGCGCTCCGGTGACGTCGCCGTCTGGGACAACCGGGCCACCCAGCACTACGGCGTGGACGACTCCGGCGACCATGCGCGCACCCTGCGCCGCGTCACCATCGACGGGGACGTGCCGGTCGGCGTGGACGGCCGCCGCTCGGTGCTCCTGGAGCCGACGTCGGTGCCGGAGCCGACGTACGGGATCGCCTCCGGCGCCTCCACGGACGGCACGGTCGCCGAGGAGGGCGTCAACGCGCCCGCATGACGTCCAAGGCAGCCAGCGCCACATGCAGTTCGGTGCGCTGTTCGCCCGCTTCCAGGTCGCAGTCCAGCAGCCGCTCGATGGTGCGCAGGCGCTGGTAGACGGTCTCCCGGGACAGGTTGCCACGGCGGGCCGCGGTGGTCTTGCTGCCGGCCGCGTCGAGGTAGTGGCGCAGGGTCGCCAGCAGGTCCGTGCCGTGCCGGGTGTCGTGGTCGACGAGTGGGCCGAGCCGTCGTTCGGCGTAGTCCTGGACCCGGATGTCCTCGCGCAGTGCGTACAGCAGCCGGCGCAGGCCGATGTCGGACAGTTCGTGGAAGGAACGGCCTTCGGGCAGGGGCAGACCCGGCAGGGCTGCCTCGGCCGCGCGGCCGGCCTCGCGGAACGAGCGGGTGGCGTCGGCGAGTTGCGTGACCTCCGAGCCGACGCTCACCACCGCCTGCGGGTCGAGGGCGAGCGCGGTGCGGCTGAGCCGTTCGACGGTGGGCCGCCAGGGCCGGGCGGTGCGCAGGGCGAGAAGGACGCCGAGCCGTCCGGCGGCCAGGACACCGACGAGCGCGGGCACCCCCGCGGACCGCAGTTCGTCGGACAGCCGGCCCTCCGCTGCGTCGTCCGCGCGGGTGACCACCAGTACGGCGAGAAAGCCGCAGTCCTCGGCGGGCAGGCCCAGCGCGGCGAAGCGGGCGCGGGCGCCCTCGGGGGAGTGGTGGCGTTGTTCGGCCAGCTCGCGCAGGGCGCTGCGGTGTGCAGTGCGTTCCCAGGGGGTGGCGTGGATGAGCCGGGCGATGGTCAGGGCCATCGCCGTCCGCTCCAGCACGGTGACGTCCTCGTCCCCGAACTCCCCTCTGCGGTCGGGGCCCGGGAGCATCACGGCGCGGCCCCAGCGCTCGCCCTGGTACTCCACGGGCGCGACGAGCCAGCCCTCGCCGCCGCACACCTCGGTGCGCTCGCAGGACGGCACGCCCCGGGAGCGCTGCTCCCAGCCGGTGAGCGCCTCCGCCACCGTGGTGCCGGAGGGCTCGCAGATCAGCGCCTGGTGCACCAGGTTCTCCAGCACGACGGTACGGCCGCTCATCTCCGCCGCCGCGCGCACCACGTCCTCGGGCCCCGCACCGCGCAGCGTCAGCGCGGTGAACGCCTCGTGGATGCGCTGGGTCCGGCGCATCGCGTCCGTCTGGTTGCCCAGCAGGAGGGCATGGACGACCTGGGTGACCTCCAGGAAGTTGACGTCCGCCGCGAGCGTGACGAGGGGCAGACCGCGGGCCCGGCAGGCGTCGACGAGCTCCTCGGGCGGCCGGTGGTAGCGCCGCACCAGCTCGATGACCAGCGCGGCCGCCCCGACGTCGGCGAGTTCGTCGACGTACCGGCGCACTCCGGCCGGCTGCTCGGGCAGGGGCATGCCGGTGGTCAGGACGAGTTCGCCGCCCTTGAGGAAGGAGGCAGGGTCGGTCAGTTCGGTGATGTGGACCCAGCGGATCTGCCGGTCGAGGCCGTCCACGCCGGTGACGACCTGCGGCTGCCCCGCGGCGAGCACGGGCAGGGCCAGCGCGTCGGCGACGGTCAGTGGACGGCTCGCCGTGTCGGCGTTCTCACGCATGGGGCCTCGTCTCGGGCATCGGGACGGCCTGCCCGGACACTGTGACAAGCGGTGCTGACCTGCGCAAGACGCCCCGGACGCCCGTGCCTGCGCCCCGTGCGGGCGCATTGCCGCGCAGCGTGGTTGACACACCGTCCGAACACGGTGCTCCGGCTGGACAGTTCAGGCGTTGTGGCCGACCGTGGGCCGCCGGGACGCTCGAAGGACGGGAGCAGCCGACAACGCACGGCCCAGGAGACGAACATGACCGCACTGTCGCCGCACCTTCGCCAGGCCACCCCCGTCGTGGCGGCCCGGGGCGAGGGCGTCCACCTCTACGGCGAGGACGGCCGCCGCTATCTCGACTTCACCGCCGGCATCGGCGTCACCAGCACGGGCCACTGCCACCCGAGGGTCGTGGCGGCGGCCCAGGAGCAGGTCGGCACCCTCATCCACGGCCAGTACACGACGGTCCTGCACGAGCCGCTGCGCCGCCTCGTCGGCAAGCTCGGCGAGGTGCTGCCGGCCGGTCTGGACAGCCTGTTCTTCACCAACTCCGGCAGCGAGGCGGTCGAGGCCGCGCTGCGGCTGGCCCGCCAGGCCACCGGCCGCCCCAACGTCCTGGTCTGCCACGGCGGCTTCCACGGCCGTACCGTCGCCGCCGCGTCCATGACCACCTCCGGCACCCGCTTCCGCTCCGGGTTCTCGCCGTTGATGAGCGGAGTGGTCGTCACGCCCTTCCCGACGGCCTACCGCTACGGCTGGGACGAGGACACCGCCACCCGATTCGCCCTGAAGGAACTCGACTACACCCTCCAGACCATCTCCTCGCCCGCCGACACCGCCGCGGTCGTCGTCGAACCGGTGCTCGGCGAGGGCGGCTATGTGCCCGCCACCCGCGCCTTCCTGGAAGGCCTGCGTGAACGCGCCGACCGCCACGGCTTCCTGCTCGTCCTCGACGAGGTGCAGACCGGCGTCGGCCGCACCGGGCGCTTCTGGGGCCACGACCACTTCGGGGTCGCGCCGGACATCCTCGTCACGGCGAAGGGCCTGGCCAGTGGGTTCCCGCTGTCCGGGATCGCAGCCTCCGAGGAACTGATGAGCAAGGCGTGGCCCGGCTCGCAGGGCGGCACCTACGGCGCCAACGCCGTTGCCTGCGCGGCCGCTTGCGCCACACTCGACGTCGTACGCGACGAGAAGCTCGTGGAGAACGCCGAGGCGATGGGCAAGCGGCTGCGCACCGGCCTGGAGGCGGTCGCGGAGCGCACCCCGGCCATCGGCGACGTACGCGGCCTCGGCCTGATGCTCGCCTCCGAGTTCGTCACCGAGGACGGCACCCCCGACCCCGACACCGCCGCCCGCGTACAACGGGCCGCCGTCGAGGAGGGTCTGCTCCTGCTGCTGTGCGGAGCCTGGAACCAGGTCGTACGGATGATCCCCGCCCTTGTCATCGACGAGACGGCGGTGGACGAGGGGCTCCGGGCGTGGGCGGCAGCGGTGGAGGCCGGAACCTCGGGGGCCGCGGCCCGATGACGGAAGCCCGAACGGCCTCGCAGAAGGCCGTGGCGGCTCGGCAGCGCCCCTCAAGAGGCGCGGGGCTGTACCCATATGCGGCTCCGCCGGCCCCCACCGCGCGCGGCGGCGCCGGAACGGCGGGCGGTGCCGCCGACCGACCAGGAGAGACCTCATGACCGACACCCCCACGCAACTCTTCATCGGCGGCGCCTGGCTCGACGCCTCGGACGGCGCCACCATGCCCGTCGACGACCCTGCGACCGGCGAGATCCTCTGCCACGTCGCCGACGCAGGCCCGAAGGACGCACGGCTCGCGGAGGACGCGGCCGTCAACGCCCAGCAGGAATGGGCCCGTACGGCACCGCGCGCCCGCAGCGAGATCCTGCGCCGCGCGCACGAGATCATCCTCGCCCGCACCGACGAACTCGCCCACCTGATGACCTCCGAGATGGGCAAACCGCTGGCCGAGGCGCGGGGCGAAGTGGCCTACGCCGCCGAGTTCTTCCGCTGGTTCTCCGAAGAGGCGGTCCGCATCGACGGCGGATACGGCGTCCTTCCCGACGGCCGCAACCGCATGCTGCTCTCCCGCCGCCCGGTCGGCCCCTGTCTGCTGATCACTCCATGGAACTTCCCCCTGGCGATGGGCACCCGCAAGATCGGCCCGGCGATCGCGGCGGGCTGCACGATGGTCCTCAAGCCCGCCCCGCAAACCCCCCTGTCCAGCCTCGCGTTGGCCGCCGTCCTGAAGGAGGCGGGCCTGCCGGACGGTGTCCTGAACGTCGTCACCACCTCCCGCGCGGGCGAGGTGTGCGAACCGCTCCTGCGGGGCGGCCGGATCCGCAAGCTGTCCTTCACGGGTTCCACCGCCGTCGGCCGGCTGCTGCTGGCCCAGTGCGCCGACACCGTGGTACGGACGTCGATGGAGCTGGGCGGCAACGCCCCGTTCATCGTCTTCGACGACGCCGACCTCGAGGCGGCCGTGGACGGCGCGATGGTCGCCAAGATGCGCAACATGGGCGAGGCGTGCACGGCCGCGAACCGCTTCTTCGTCCACCGTGCGGTGGCCGAGGAGTTCGGACGGCGCCTCGCCGCACGCATGGGAGCCCTCGTCGTCGGCCCCGGCACCCGGGACGGCGTCGACGTGGGCCCCCTGATCGACGCGGCAGGCCGGGCCAAGGTCGAGGAACTGGTCGCCGACGCGGTGGACCGCGGCGCCAGGGTGCTGGTCGGCGGCCGTACCCCGGAAGGCCGGGGCTGCTTCTACCCGCCGACCGTCCTCACCGATGTCGCCCCCGGCAGCAGGCTGATGGACACGGAGATCTTCGGCCCCGTCGCCGCCATCCTCGCCTTCGACGACGAGGACGAGGTCGTGAGCCGCGCCAACGACACCCCCTGGGGCCTGGTCGGCTATCTCTTCACCGAGGGTCTGGACCGGGCGCTTCGGGTCAGCGAACGCCTGGAGGTGGGCATGGTCGGCCTCAACACCGGCCTGGTCTCGAACCCGGCGGCCCCGTTCGGCGGCGTCAAGCAGTCGGGGCTGGGCCGGGAGGGCGGCCGGGTCGGTGTCGAGGAGTTCCTCGAGTACCAGTACCTGGCGATCCCGGTGAGGTGACCACCGCCGTGGCGAGCGCGGAGAAGCAGGCCGGCGGAGAGGAAGGATCACTACTCTGTCCGTGTGCTGTCATACGACGAACTGACTCCACCGGAACGTGAGTTGTGGGACGCGTTCCCCGACGGGCGCCGCGTGGATCTGCGGTCCGGTGTGGCCGAGGACGACCGTGTGGCCGACGGCGGACAGTGGGGCCCCGGGCGGACCGTCCGGGCCGAAGTGATCGTCGCTCTGCTGCTCGGTGCGCACTCCGTGCAGCCCGGCGCGGTGGGCGCCCTGACGCTTGCGGGCGCGCGGATAACCGGCCGGATCAACCTGGCGGGTGCGCGGATCGATCACCCCCTCTGGATCGAGGACTGCTGGTTCGAGCAGGACGTCGGCCTCTTCGGGGCCGAGACCCGCACCGTCGCGCTCACCCGCAGCCGGATACCCGGCCTCGAAGCCGGGTCGGCCCGCATCGAGGGACGTCTCGACCTGCTGGGGTCGACCGTGGAGGCCGGCCCCGTCTCCGCCTTCCACCGGGAGCTCAGCGCGCTGTCCCTCACCCACGCGCATGTGACCGGCGGAGTCAACCTCAACAAGGCCCGACTGCTCGCACCCGAGGGGTGGGCCCTGTCCGCCGGTGGCCTGGTCACGGACGGAGGCCTCTTCTGCGGGGGCGGCTTCGTCGCGCACGGTGAAGTGCGGCTGCTGGGCGCGCAGTTGCCGGGCGGCCTTTTCATGCAGGGCGCGCAGCTGGAGTGCCCCGGCCCGCGCGGAGTGGCCCTCGCCCTGGACAACGCCGTGGCCTCGACGCTCGAGTTCTCCCGGGGCTTCACCGCGAACGGGACCGTGCGTCTGCGCGGTACCCGGGTCTCGGACAACGTCACCTTCCAGGGAGCCGTCCTGAACGGCCCTCCCGGCGGTGACGGCCCGGCCCTGCTGTGCGCGCTCATGCAGGCCGTCGACTTCGACCTCACCCTCGCCCGCCCGCCGTCCCAGGCGGTGGACCTGCGGGGCGCGCAGGTGTCGTACCTCCACGACAACGAGCACAGCTGGCCGCAGACGGTGGAGCTGGACGGTTTCGTCTACGGCTCCATCAAGGTGGCCGTGGCGGGCGAGCGGCGGGAGGCGGTGGGGCGGCCGGACTCCGTGGCGCACCGCATGCGGTGGATAGGGCGCAGCCCCGGCTACAGCCCCCAGCCGTACGAGCAGTTGGCGAGCTGGTACCGCAAGGCGGGCCATGACGACGACGCCCGCCGGGTGCTGCTGGCCAAGCAGCGGCACCGGCGCCGCACGCTGCGGCCGGCGGCCCGCGCCTGGGGGCAGTTGCTGGACGTGACCGTGGGCTACGGCTACCGCCCCTGGCTGGCGGGCGTCTGGCTGCTCGTGCTGACCCTGCTGGGGACCGCGACGTTCGGCGCTCACAGCCCCACACGGGTGCAGGCGGGCGAGGTGCCCCGGTTCCAGCCCCTCGTCTACACACTCGACCTGCTGATCCCGATCGGCGGTCTGGGCCAGCGCACCACCTGGTACTGGACGAGCGGCATCCTCCAGTGGCTGGCCTATCTGCTGATCGCCTTCGGCTGGGTGCTGACGACTGCCGTCATCGCGGGCGTGACCCGCGCCCTGCAGAAGAACTAGGTTCCCACCGCCGGGCCCGCGATCGGCCGGGAGGCACCGGCGAGTGCCACCGAGCCCTTGGCGCCCGGCACCGCGGGGGCCGGCGATGCGGCGGTGACGCCAGGGGGAGGGGTGTGTCCACCGTGCTGTCCGCATTGCGGGACGGCCCTCTTGACGTGGCTCCGAGCCGGACCGACACTCCAGAGGAGAATCCTAGTGAATGGGTAGGGAAACGCATGGGGCGCCTTGAGCCGGTCACCGTCCGAGTGATCCGTCCGCCTCTCCTCACCTCCCGCCGTCACATCGATCTGCAGCGTGTCTGCAGTGCGATCAGCCCCCAGGGCTGAGTTCGCCCGACGTCGCTTCCGCCGCGTGTACGTCCGCGCCCTCTCCCGGGGAGACCCATGTCCGTCACACCGCTGGCCGCCCACACCTCCGCCCAGCCCACGCCCGCCTTCCGCGGCCGGATCGGCAGCGATGCCCGCAGTGGTCACTACGCCGTACCGGGCCGCTACCGTCTCCATCTGTCGACCGCGTGTCCCGACGGTCTGCGCATCGCCGTCACCCACAGCCTGCTCGGCCTGCACACCGTCTGTCCGGCGACCTTCCTGCCCGCCGTCCCCGACACCCCCGAAGGCAGCCACTACGCCCTGCGCCCGCTGTACGAGGCGAGTGCGCACCACTACACCGGCCCGGCCGTCGCGCCCGTGCTCAGCGACGACTGGTCCGGACGGATCGTCAGCACGCACGCCCCGGACATCATGCGCGACCTCGCCCGCCGCTTCGGCAGCGACCGCCCCTCGCCCTACCCGTGCGGCGCGGAGTCGGAGATCGAGGCCGTGGAGCGGATGTGCGCGCAGGGCATCGAGGACGCCGCGCAACGCGCCGGATCGGCCGGCGGTGAGGAATCCGAGCGCGCGGCGGCGCTCGATACGCTGCTCGAAACGCTCGGTGCACTGGAGCGGTGGCTGGTCGGGCGGACGTACATGATCCGTGACGAAATCACCGCCGCGGACGTCGAGTTGTGGGTCGCGCTGGTCCAACTCGACACCGTGCACCGCAACCACCTGGACGCCGGTGCCGTCCAGCGGATCGCCGGCCATCCCACCCTGTGGGCCTATGCCCGCCGGCTGGCCGCCCACCCGGCCTTCGGCGCCCATCTCGACCTGGACGGCATCGCCCGGCGCCACCACGCCCGTTGCCAGGGTCTGGAGGCCGCCGGAGCCGCTGTCCAGATCCTGGACTGGGCGGCCCATGCATCCGACGGAAACGGGACAGGATCGCAGGTCAACAGGAATTGAGTCGTTCCACACAGTGGACCGGCGTTGACATTCCTTCGGGCAATTGTTTTAACTACGAACCAGAACGGTCATGAGTGTCAGCGACAAGCCCTGGCTAGCTGACCGGCAACCCTCGCTCCGCGGTGGGGTGCCCCAGGTGACGACCGGACCGGATGACGTTTCGGTAAGCGCGAGGCCCACAAGGGCCGGAACAGTGATGGTGACGCCATGTACGCAGCTCCCAGGACGGCCGCACGCCGCCCTCAGGGCTGCGTACAGCCGTACGCGAACCTGCTGAACCTGTTTGCCGCCGACCGTGCCGTCGACCTGCTCCGTGTGAACAGCGCACTGTGTACCGCACCGGGCTGTGCCCGCTGTCGGGGCTGACACCTCCCCGCAGTCCCCGCACTCCCTGACGAACACCGCCCGCGCGGTGTGTCGTTGTCCTCCCCGCCCCCGGTGCCCCTGCACACCCGTGCGCCGAGCAAACCGCTCCGGCGCACGGCTGCCGCGGCCCGTGGGGTGTCCGACTCCGCCGGAGCCCACCATGAGTGAACCCCCTGGCGCCACGGTCGCCCTCGCCGATGCGCCGCCCGCCGACGAACAGTCAAAGCCCCTCGCCGCACAGCGGGTTCTGCCGCTGCGCAGGCCGGGGCGCTGGATCGCCACCGCCGCCGTCCTGGTCCTCGCGGCCCAGTTCGTGCACGGCCTGACGACCAACCCGTTCTACCAGTGGGACCGCTTCGGCTACTGGTTCCTGCGGCCGAACATCCTCGACGGTCTGCTCATCACCCTCGAAGTCGCCGCCTACAGCGCGGTGCTGGGCCTGGCCGGTGGCATCGTCCTCGCCCTGGCCCGGCTCTCGAAGAGCCCGGTGCTGCGGGCCGTGAGCTGGACCTACATCTGGGCGCTGCGCTCCATCCCGCTCATCGTGGTGCTGCTCTTCCTCTACAACTTCAGCGCTCTGTACAAGACGTTGAGCGTCGGCGTCCCCTTCGGACCGGCCTTTCTCTCCTTCGACGAGTCCAAGCTCGCCACCGACATGGTCGTCGCCGTCATCGGCCTCAGCCTCAACGAGGCGGCCTACGCGGCCGAGGTCGTCCGCGGCGGCATCCTCTCCGTCGACCAGGGCCAGCAGGAGGCGGCGGCGGCCCTGGGCCTGCCGAAGAGCTATCAGTTCACGAAGATCGTCTTCCCGCAGGCGCTGCGCTCGATCACCCCGAACTACGTCAACCAGCTCATCGGCCTGATCAAGAGCACCTCGCTGGTCTTCTACGTCTCGCTGCTCGACCTGTTCGGCACCGCGCAGTCCATGGGCTCCACCTACCCCGGCGACATCGTGCCGCTGCTGCTGGTCGCCACCGTCTGGTACCTGATCCTGACCAGCGTCGTCTCCGTCATCCAGTTCTACGTCGAGCGGTACTACGCCCGGGGCGCCACCCGTTCCCTGCCGCCGACCCCGTTGCAGAAGCTCCGCACCGGTCTCATCGACCTGCGGGCCCGTATCCGCAGGGAGGCCGCCGTATGAGCGCGAAGACCCTTGAGGCGCTGGCCGGCGTCGAGGCCGCCACCGTAGAGGTGCACGACGTGCACAAGTGGTACGGCGCCCACCGCGTCCTGAACGGCATCGACCTGACGGTGCGGCCGGGCGAGGTGACCGTGATCCTCGGCCCGTCCGGCTCCGGCAAGTCCACCCTGCTACGGGTCATCAACCACCTGGAGAAGCCGGAGATCGGCCACGTCAGCATCAACGGCGAACTGATCGGCGTGAAGCGGCACGGCGAGCGGCTGAAGGAACTCAGCGAGCGGGCCATCCTCACCCAGCGCGGCCGGATCGGTTTCGTCTTCCAGAACTTCAACCTCTTCCCGCATCTGACGGTCCTGGACAACGTGGCCGCCGCCCCGGTCGCCACCGGCAGGCTCAGCAAGCCCGAAGCGCAGGAGCTGGCCCGCGAGTTGCTCGGCCGGGTCGGTCTTGCCGACAAGACCGGCGCCTACCCGCGCCAGCTCTCCGGCGGTCAGCAGCAGCGCGTCGCCATCGCCCGCGCCCTCGCCCTGCGCCCCGGCGTCATCCTCTTCGACGAGCCCACCTCCGCCCTCGACCCCGAACTCGTCGGCGAGGTCCTCGCCGTCATCAAGGACCTGGCGACCAGCGGCACCACGCTCGTCATCGTCACCCACGAGATCGGCTTCGCCCGCGAGATCGCCGACCGGGTCGTCTTCATCGACGACGGACGGATCGTCGAACAGGGCCCGCCCTCCGAGGTCCTCGACAAGCCACAGCACGAGCGCACCAGGGACTTCCTCAGCAAGGTCCTCTGACCCCTGACGCATCCGGCGCGCCCCACGACTTCCCCCCACGCCACCACCTCCTCACCTCTCAGCGACAAGGAACGGCCATGTCTGTCCACTTCACCCGACGCAGCCTGATACGCGGCATCACCGCGGCGACCGCGGTCGCCTCCCTCGCCACCGGGCTCGCCGCCTGCGGTGGGAACAGCGACGCGGCCACCACGACCGACGCCGCCAACGGGACCGTGACCGTCGGACAGCTCTCCAACGGCGCCGCCAAGCAGACCAGCCTCGAGGTCTCCGAGGTGAAGTCGATCAGCGCGGAGCTGCCCAAGTCCGTCAAGAGCAGCGGCAAGCTGGAGATCGGCGTCGGCGCCCTGCCCGCCGGGTTCGCGCCGCTGGCCTACGTCGGCAGCGACCAGAAGACCCTCACCGGCGCCGAGCCCGACTTCGGCCGCCTGGTCGCCGCCGTCCTCGGCCTGAAGCCCGAGGTGAAGAACTTCACCTGGGAGAACCTCTTCGTCGGCATCGACAGCGGCAAGGTGAACGTGGCCTTCTCGAACGTCACCGACACCGAGGAGCGCAAGAAGAAGTACGAGTTCGCCTCCTACCGCAAGGACAACCTCGGCTTCGAGGTGCTCAAGTCCAGCAAGTGGAACTTCGACGGCAACTACGAGAACCTCGCCGGCAAGACCGTCTCCGTCGGCGCCGGCACCAACCAGGAGAAGATCCTCCTGGAGTGGAAGAAGAAGCTGGAGAGCGAGGGCAAGAAGCTCACCGTCAAGTACTACCCGGACCGCAACGGCACGTACCTGGCCCTGAACAGCGGCAAGATCGACTCCTTCTTCGGCCCCAACCCCGGCATCGCGTACCACATCACCCAGTCCGCCAACACGCCCAACCCGACGCGCAACGCGGGCACCTACTCGGGCGCCGGAGCCTCGCTGCAGGGCCTGATCGCCGCCACCGCCAAGAAGGACAGCGGCCTCGCCAAGCCGCTCGCCGACGCCGTCAACTACCTGATCAAGAACGGCCAGTACGCCAAGTGGCTGGCCGCCTGGAACCTCTCCAACGAGGCCGTCGCCAAGTCCGAGGTCAACCCGGCCGGCCTGCCCCTCGACAACTCCTGACCCGCCCCCGACAGGGGACTCCGCCGCCCCGCGGCGGGGTCCCCGCTCCCAGGCCCCTCGGAGACCGCCCCACGATGTCCGCCACCAGCATCGAAGCCACCTCCTCGCACCTTCTGGACAACCCCGCCTGGGCGGCCCTGACCGGCCCGCACGCGCACTTGGCCGAACGCGTCGGCCGCGCCGCCCGCTACCGGCAGGACGTGGCCCCCTTCTACGCCGTCACCGACACCGGCGACCCGCAGGCCTGGGCCGACCTGGCCACCCTGATCGGCCCCGACGGCACCGCCTCGGTGCGCGGAGTGACCGAGGCACCGGCCGGATGGGAGGTCCTGCGCACCGGACGGGGCGTCCAGCTCGTGGACACCGGCCTGCGCGCCGAGCCCGACCCCGAAGCCGTACGGCTCGGCGCCGAGGACGTACCCGAGATCCTCGACCTGGTCGCCCGCACCCAACCGGGCCCCTATCTGCCCCGCACCGTCGAAATGGGCACCTACCTCGGCATCCGCCACCGCGGCCGGCTGATCGCCCTGGCCGGCGAACGTCTCCACCCGCCCGGCTGGACCGAGATCAGCGCCGTGTGCACCGACCCCGACCACCGCGGCCGGGGCCTGGCCACCCGCCTGGTCCGCGCGGTCGCAGCCGGCATCAAGGAGCGCGGCGAACGCCCCTTCCTGCATGCCAGGGCCACCAACGCCAACGCGATCCGCCTGTACGAGTCGATCGGCTTCACCCTGCGCCGCCGTACGGTCTTCTCGCTCCTACGGCCGACCGGAGCCGCAGTTCTGGAAGAAACGGCATAGCTGTGCCGTTGTCCTTGTCGAAGGTGATGCATCGAGCGGAGGTGGGCCGGATGACACGTGTACTGCGCGCCGTCCGCCTCCACTCCCGGCCCCATATCGACCTCCAGCGCGTGGCCGGCGCCCTCTGTTGCTCCTGACCCGTTTCCCCTGCCGCCGTGCGCCCCGATCCCGCGGGCCGGCGATCTCGTACGGACCTCCAGGAAGGCACCCTCGTGTCCTCAACTCCCGCTTCCCATCTGCACCTTGCCGTGGCCCTTGAGGGCACCGGCTGGCACTCCGCCTCCTGGCGCGAGCAAGTGGCCCGCCCCCGGGACCTGTTCACCGCCGGATACTGGGCCGGCCAGGTCGCCGAGGCCGAGCGCGGACTGCTCGACTTCGTCACCCTCGAAGACGGCCTCGGCCTGCAGTCCTCGCACTACGGAGAGCTGGACGGCCGCACCGACGAGGTCCGTGGCCGCCTCGACGCCGTACTGATCGCGTCCCGCATCGCACCCCTCACCCGGCACATCGGTCTGGTGCCGACCGTGATCGCCACCCACACGGAGCCGTTCCACATCTCCAAGGCGATCGCCACCCTCGACTACGTCAGCACCGGCCGCGCGGGCCTGCGGGTGCAGATCACCGCCCGCCCGCACGAGGCGGACCACTTCGGCCGCCGCACCTTCCCGCCGATCAACCTGGCCGAACTCCAGAGCCCGGCCGGCCAGGAACGGCTCACCGAGCTCTTCGACGAGGCCGCCGACCACGTCGAGGTCGTGCGCCGGCTCTGGGACAGCTGGGAGGACGACGCGGAGATCCGGGACGTGGCCACCGGCCGCTTCATCGACCGGGACAAGCTGCACTACATCGACTTCGAGGGCAGGCACTTCAGCGTCAAGGGCCCCTCCATCACCCCGCGCCCGCCGCAGGGCCAGCCGCTGGTCACCTCCCTCGGACACCAGACCGTCCCGTACCGGCTGATCGCCCGCCGGACCGACGTCGGTTACGTCACCCCGCAGGACACCGACCAGGCCCGCGCGATCGTCGCGGAGATCCGTGCCGAACAGGAGGCCGCCGGGCGTGCCGGTGAACTCCTGCACGTCTTCGGCGACCTGGTGGTCTTCCTCGACGACGACCAGGCCGCCGCCGAGGACCGCCGCGCCCGTCTCGACGCCCTCGCGGCAGAGCCGTACACCAGCGACGCCCGCATCTTCGCCGGTTCGCCCGGCCAACTCGCCGATCTGCTGCAGGAGTTCGCCGAGACGGGGCTGACCGGGTTCCGGCTGCGGCCCGCGGTCGCCGGACACGACCTGCCCGCCATCAGCCGGGGCCTGGTCCCCGAACTCCAGCGCCGCGGCGCCTTCCGCACCGCCTACGAGGCCGACACCCTGCGCGGCCTGCTGGGCCTCGCCCGCCCCGCCAACCGCTACGCCGCCGCCACCGCCTGAGCCGGAAGGACCGCACCCAATCATGAGCAAGCCGCTGAAGCAGATCCATCTGGCCGCGCACTTCCCGGGCGTCAACAACACCACCGTGTGGAGCGACCCGAAGGCCGGCAGCCACATCGAGTTCAGCTCCTTCGTCCACTTCGCGCAGACCGCCGAACGCGCCAAGTTCGACTTCCTCTTCCTCGCCGAAGGTCTCAGGCTCCGCGAACAGGGCGGGAAGATATACGACCTGGACGTCGTGGGCCGCCCCGACACCTTCACCGTCCTGGCCGCGCTCGCCGCCGTCACCGACCACCTCGGCCTGACCGGCACCATCAACTCCACCTTCAACGAGCCCTACGAGGTGGCCCGCCAGTTCGCCAGCCTCGACCACCTCTCCGGCGGCCGCGCCGCCTGGAACGTGGTCACCTCCTGGGACGCCTTCACCGGCGAGAACTTCCGCCGCGGCGGCTTCCTCCCGCAGGACGAGCGCTACTCCCGCGCCAAGGAGTTCCTGACCACCGCGCACGAACTCTTCGACTCCTGGCACGGCGACGAGATCATCGCCGACCAGGCCACGGGCGTCTTCCTGAAGGACGCGAAGGCGGGCTCGTTCGTCCACTCCGGCCGGCACTTCGACATCCACGGCCAGTTCAACGTTCCGCGCTCCCCGCAGGGCCGCCCGGTCGTCTTCCAGGCCGGCGACTCCGACGAGGGCCGCGAGTTCGCCGCCGCCTCCGCCGACGCGATCTTCAGCCGGTACGCCACCCTGGAGGCGGGCCAGAGCTTCTACAAGGACGTCAAGAACCGCCTCGCCAAGTACGGCCGCCGCGCCGACCAGTTGCTGATCCTGCCCGCCGCGAGCTTCATCCTCGGCGACACCGACGCGGAGGCCGAGGAGCTGGCCAAGGAGGTGCGCCGCCAGCAGGTCAGCGGGGCCACCGCCATCAAGCACCTGGAGTTCGTCTGGAACCGGGACCTGTCCGCCTACGACCCGGAGGGCCCGCTGCCCGACATCGACCCGGACGTCAGCGACAACCACATCTCCAAGGGCCGCGCCCAGGTGCGCATGTACCGCGACCCGCTGGCCACCGCCCGCGAGTGGCGCGAGCTGGCCGCCGCCAACAACTGGTCCATCCGTGACCTCGTCATCGAGACCGGCAACCGCCAGAACTTCATCGGCTCCCCGGCCACCGTCGCCAGGACCATCAACGACTTCGTGCAGGCCGACGCCAGCGACGGCTTCATCCTCGTCCCGCACATCACCCCCAGCGGCCTCGACGTCTTCGCCGACAAGGTCGTCCCGCTGCTCCAGGAACAGGGCGTGTTCCGCACGGAGTACGAGGGCCCGACCCTCCGCCACCACCTGGGTCTCGCGCACCCCGGCGAGGCGTCCGACGAGCAGCGGGTGGCCTCGTGAAGTTCCTCGCGATCACCCTGATCGTCCACCGCCCGGACCCGGTCACCGGGGTGCAGAAGTCCACCCACGACCGGTTCCGAGAGGTGCTCGACAACGCCCTGCTCGCCGAGGAGCTGGGCTTCGACGGCTTCGGCGTGGGCGAGCGGCACGAGCGGCCGTTCATCTCCTCCTCGCCACCGGTCGTGCTCAGCCATGTCGCCGCGCTGACGAAGCGCATCCGCCTGTTCACCGCGGTGACGACCCTCAGCCTCCTCGACCCGGTCCGCGCCTACGAGGACTACGCCACCCTCGACCACCTCTCGAACGGCCGACTCGACCTGATCATCGGCAAGGGCAACGGCGCCGCCCAGCGCGACCTGTTCCACGTCACGCCCGAGGACCAGTGGGACCGCAACGCCGAGAGCTACGAGGTGTTCCGGCAGATCTGGCGGCAGGACAAGGTCACCGCGGCGACGCGTTTCCGCCCCGAGCTGGCGGAGGCGGAGGTCTGGCCGCGCCCGTACCAGCAGCCGGTCCGGGTCTGGCACGGCAGCGCGACCAGCAAGGAGTCGGTCGACCTCGCCGCCCGCTACGGCGACCCGCTGTTCTCGGCCAACGTCACCAACCCGATCGAGCCGTACGCCGAGTTGATCCGCTACTACCGCGAGCGCTGGGAGCACTACGGCCACGACCCGGCACGGATCGCCGTCGGTGCGGGCACAGCGGGCATCCATGTGGCCCCGACCTCCCAGGAGGCGCTGGCCGCGTACCGGCCGGTCTTCGAGTCCAACCTGGCGTTCTTCAAGAAGGCCGGTCTGCCGGTCGTCTTCGAGACCCTGGAGGACTTCGTCGAGCGCAGCTCCGCACTGATCGGCAGCCCGCAGCAGGTCATCGACAAGGTGCACCGCTACCACGAGCAGTTCGGGCACACGGTCGTGCACCTGCACGCGGACGCGAGCGGACTCACCGACACCCAGCACCGCGACTCGCTGGAGCTGTTCCAGTCGGCGGTGGCCCCGACTCTGCGAGGGGCCATCCCGGACCCGCCCTTCGACTGGGGCCCCGTGCTGCCGGGAGCACCGACCAGTGAGGAGCCGGCCCATGTCTGACATCCCCCTCGGCGTCCTCGACCTGGTGCCGATCTCCTCCGGTTCGACGGCCGCCGACGCCCTGCGCAACTCCATCCACCTGGCCCAGCAGGCCGAACGCCTCGGCTACGCCCGCTACTGGTTCGCCGAACACCATCTCAACCCGGGCGTCGCAGGCACGTCCCCCGCGGTCGTCCTGGCCCTGACGGCCTCCGCCACCTCCACCATCCGCCTCGGCTCGGGAGCCGTACAACTCGGCCACCGCACCGCCCTGTCCACGGTGGAGGAGTTCGGCCTGATCGACGCCCTGCACCCCGGCCGCTTCGACCTGGGCCTCGGCCGCTCGGGCGGCCGCTCGCCGGGCGAGAAGGCGACCGGGCAGACGGCCACCCCGGTCGTCGACGGCCGCGCTCCCAACGGCCTGCTCATCCCGCCCCGCTTCTCCTTCGAACGCCTCCTCGGCTCACCCCGGATCGCCCTGCAACGGAGACTGCTCCTGCTCCCGAACGCCGAATCGCAGGACTACGCGCAGCAGATCGACGACATCCTCGCGCTGCTGGCCGGCACCTACCGCTCCCCGGAGGGTGCCGAGGCGCACGCCGTGCCGGGCGAGGGCGCCGAGGTCGAGCTGTGGATCCTCGGCAGCAGCGGCGGCCAGAGCGCGGAGGTCGCGGGCGCGCGCGGCCTGCGGTTCGCCGCCAACTACCACGTCAGCCCGGCCACCGTCCTGGAGGCGGTGGACGGCTACCGGTCCTTCTTCCAGCCCTCCGACGTCCTCGACAAGCCGTACGTCAGTGTGTCCGCGGACGTCGTGGTCGCCGAGGACGACGAGAAGGCACGCGAACTCGCCACCGGCTACGGCCCGTGGGTGCGCAGCATCCGCACCGCCGAGGGCGCGATCGAGTTCCCGACGCCCGAGGAGGCACGCGCCCACCCCTGGACCGACGAGGACCGCGCCCTCGTCCAGGACCGCCTGGACACCCAGTTCGTCGGCTCCCCGGCGAGGGTGGCCGACCACCTGGAGCAGCTCCAACAGGCCACGGACGCCGACGAGTTGCTCATCACGACGATCACTCACGACCATGCGGACCGGGTGAGGTCGTACGAGCTGTTGGCGCAGGAGTGGAAGCGGCGGTGAGACTCAGCACCCCGAACCGGCCGGGGCGAACTCCACACGGCTGTGCCGGTCCGCCGCCTGTGCCCGGTCGTAGGTCTCGCGGGTGACCCGGTACCAGACGTCGTCCTGGGCCTTGACGCCGTTCACGTCGTCGAGGCTCACGCACCACCGCTCAGGCCGGACGACCCGCCGGTACGTCTCCGTACCCTGACGGACCTGTCTGCAGCTCCGGTAGTGCTCGGTGGTGTACCGGACGCGGGTCGTCCTCCGGGTGCCGGAGCCCGAACGCGAGGTGTGCCGGACCTGCTTGGTGGCGGACGTGCACTTCCTGACCAGGTGCGCCCGCGTGTCCGTGACCGTCCTCCGGGAGAGATGCCGGACGGTGTCCCGGAGCCCGGAAACAGTGTCCGGACTCGGCCGGACGTGCCCGGCGACGCTGCCCTGCGCGGCGTCGTCGGGCACGCCGCTCCGACAGGCGCCGAGCCCGGCCATGAGTACGGCCGTCACCCCGGCAGCCAGCAGTCGACGCGTCATGAACATGTCTCCCCCTGAGGTCGGCGGCCAGCGTAGTCGATCCCTGGCCGAAAATGATCGCTTCGGAGGTCTCGGTAAGAGCTCGGCATGAGCTCGGTATGACGGGCGCCGATCGCCGGGCCCAGCGCGGTCCGGCCGATCGAGGGCGGCGTAAAGTGCCAGGCCGGGTCCGGTCGGGTGGCCCGACATGCCGTGGAGGGAGCGCGCGATGGTAAGTCCGCCGGAACTCACACCGGGGCGGCTGCTGTCCTCATGGCAACCGGACCTGCCCGCGCTGCTGCTCGTCGTGCTGCTGGGTGCCCTGTACGGCTGGGGCGTCCTGCGGCTTCGGCGCCGGGGTGAACGCTGGCCGGCCGCCCGCATCGCCGCCTTCGCCGTGCTCGGTCTCGGCACCCTCGTCGTGGCGACCATGTCGGCCCTCGCCGTCTACGACCACGTGCTGTTCTGGCCGGCCGCGGTCCAGAACATCCTGCTCGACCTCGTCGCACCGCTCGGCCTGGCACTGGGCGACCCGCTGCGGCTGGCCGCCCGCGCCCTTCCCGAACGGGCCGCCGGGCGCGCCCAACGGGCGATGACCGGACGCCTGGTACGCCTGCTCACTTTCCCACTGGTCAGCACAGCCCTGGTGCTGGCGACCGAACTGACCGTCTACTTCACCCCGTACTTCGAGACGGCCCTGCGCCACGGCTGGCTGCACCAGCTGATGTATCTGCACCTGCTGCTCGCCGGCTGCCTGTTCGTGGTGCCGGTGCTCACCCGCGAGGAGACGCTCCCCGCCTGGTGCACCCACCCGGTGCGGGCCGCGCTGGTGTTCCTCGACGGCATCGTCGACGCCGTCCCCGGCATCGTGGTCATGACCCACGGCACGCTGATCGCCGGCGCCTGGTATCTGCACCACGCCCCGCCCTGGTCACGGGACGTACAGCATGACCAGCAGCTCGGCGGCGGCGCGATGGTCGGCATCGCCGAACTCGTGGCCCTGCCCTTCCTGCTCGCCATCCTCGTCCAGTGGGCCCGCACCGAACGCGCGACGACGGCCGTACTGGACCGCCGCCTGGCAACGGAACTGATCCCGGCGGCGCCGACGCAGGGGCAGATCGAGTCGCCCGACCTCGTACGCCCGTGGTGGGAGACCGAGAACAGCGACATCGCCCGCCGCATCCGGCAGCAGTGACCCATGCGCTGACCCACGCCGCCACCTCTCATGGCAAAGTGCGGCCGTGGATCTGAAAGCGGGGGGTCGGTGCGGTGACGGAAGCAGCGAAGGATTTGCAGGGCCTGTGGCGGCAGCGGGATTTCCTGCTGCTGTGGAGCGGCCAGACGGTCAGTGAGATGGGATCGGCGGTCACCGAGGTTGCTCTGCCGCTCCTCGCGGTCGTCGCGCTGAAGGCGAGCACGTTCCAGGTCGGACTGCTGACCGCGGCCACCACCCTGGCCTTCGCGGTGATCGCGCTCCCGGCGGGTGCGATGGTGGACGGCGCCGCCAAGCGCTCCATCATGATCGTCTGCAACCTTCTCCGTCTGTTGATCATCGGCTCGGTTCCGGTGGCCGGGGCGTTCGGTGCCCTGACGATGGCGCAGCTGTACGCGGTCGCGGTGGCGGCCGGTGTGTGCTCGGTGTTCTTCGACGTCTCGTACCAGAGCTATGTGCCCTCACTCGTCCGTCCCGAACACCTGATGAGCGCCAACGGCAGGCTCGGGACCACCCAGGCGTTCGCCCAGCTCGGGGGACCGAGTCTGGGCGGCGGCCTGGTCGGGGTGTTCGGCGCCGCGGGGGCGATGACGGCCGACGCGGTCTCCTACGCGGTCTCGGTCCTGTCGGTCCTCGGGATCAGGACCCGGGAGCAGCCGCCGCCTCCGCGACCCGCGGACGAGACGGTGCGGCACCGGATCGCCGAGGGCCTGAAGTTCGTGTTCGGGCACGCCATTCTGCGCAGGGTCGTGGCCTGCACGGCCACCGCGAACCTGTTCGGCGGTATGAGCTCGGCACTGGCGATGGTCTTCCTCATCCGGGTGCTGCACGTGCGCCCCGCACTCACCGGGCTGATCATGGCGGGTGCGGCCGTCGGAGGGATCGTCGGAGGAGCGTTGGCCGGCCGGCTCGCCAGGAAGGTCGGCTCGGCGCGCATCATCTGGGTGTCGATGCTGGTCTTCAGTGCGCCGCAGGTGATTGCGGCGGCGGCCTGGCAGGGCTGGGGAGTGCTGCTGTTCCCGCTGGGTTGGGGTGTCGCGTACTTCTCCGGGATGGTCTACAACATCGCCCAGATCAGCTACCGGCAGTCGGTGACACCGCCGGATTTGATGGGCCGGATGAATGCGGCCGTCCGCTGGGTGGTGTGGGGCACGCTGCCGCTCGGCGGCGTCATCGGCGGGGCGCTGGGCACCCTGATCGGGGTGCGGCCCGCACTCTGGCTGGCCTTCATCGGTTCGTGGGCGGCCGGCTGGTTCGTGTTCTTCTCCCCGCTCCGCCGCATGCGCGATGTTCCGCAGGCCGCGCCGGCGTCCGCCCCCGTGGTCACGAGTTGACGGTGATCGCCCTCACCAGCGCGGCCAGCGACTCCTCGGGGGTTGCCCCTGCGGTGTCCACGACGATGCGCTCGCGGTCCCACGGCTCGTACCGTCTGCCGGTGGCCTCGTCCCAATCCGGCAGCGGCAGACCGGGGATGTCCACCGACCGTGATGCCATGCGCCGCCGGTGCTCCGTCGGATCCGAGCAGACCACCTCCACCTCGGCCCAGGCGACACCCGCCCGCACCGCCGCGTCCCGCCAGGCGTCCCGTGTGACCGCCAGTGGATTCACCGACTCCGCGATCACGGACAGGCCCTGTCGCAGATGCTCCTCGGCCAGCGCGTACCCGACGACGTAACCGGCAGGCCCCACCGGGTGCCGCGCCAGACCGGAGCGGACCAGTGCCTGCTCGATGGTGTCCACCCGCACATGCACCGCGCCGGTCTGCGCCGCCAGGAGCCGGGCAAGGGTGGTCTTTCCGGTGGCGGGCAGGCCGCCGATCACAACGAGCATGCGGTCATCCTGCCGGGGGTCGGACGGCCGGCGGCCGCGATGGTTGAGTGTTCATACGAGTGCAATGCTGCGGCCTGGCCCGTTGCCGGGCGCGCCGTCTGCGGTGACGGGGTGACCGGCCCGGCGCTCATGACCCCCGTCACCAGCCACGACACCACCCTCGGCAGCCACCACTTCGGTGTCGACCTGCCCCGAACCGTCGATGACACCACCGCCGACGCGTTCGACCACCCGGACCGCCCTCCGCCACCCCGAGAACCCGTTGGTCCATCCGCACAACGTCCGCGTCTACCGCAAGGTCATCGGCGTGGAGCCGTTGCGGCCCGCCCCCTGAGCATGCCCCGGCGCCGCCCGTCCGTGGGGGTGGAGAAGATGCCCTGGCCGGGCGCCAGGATCCCGCACGGGTCGTACGTGCGCTTCGCTGACTCGAACCGCTCCCAGGCCGGACCGAAGTGGGTGCGCCAGTCCGCGTGGGTGAAGGGGATGCTGCCGACCGGGTACTGCGTGCCGCCGGCCGCCGCGGTGGCCTCGTAGGCCCGGCGGTTGGCGGCGAGGAGTCGGTCGACGGCGGCGGTGTCGTCCGGTGGGGTGGCGCGCAGGACCGCGAAGAGGTACGGCACGGGATCGTCGGGGGTGCGCAGCAGGGGCGTGGTGAGGCGCTCGGGCAGGAGCGGGTAGACGAGGACGACGCCGGGGCCCAGGTCGGTCGTGGTGAGCGCGTCCAGTACGTCGCCGGTGAGGTCGGCAGCGGACCGTCCGGGGAGCAGGAGGTTGAGCCAGGGGTGGGCGTACGTCCACAGGCCGGCCTCCTTGAGGGCTTCGACGCCGGGGGCGATCCGGTCGAGGAAGTCGTAGTAGCGGAGGTCGGACTGCTCGACGCCGGACGGGTTGTGGCGCAGGCCGCGCAGCAGGACCGTGTCGTCGGGTACGGGGCCGACGGGCGGGCCGTACGCCACGGCCTCCAGGGTGTACGCGCGGAAGGCTCCGTCGGCGTCCGCCGAGACCTGGCCCTCGACGTAGTCGAAACGTCCCTCCCGGACCAGGGCGCGCTGATCCTCCAGGAAGGTCTGCAGGTCGTCGTAGGGCAGCAGGTAGTGCCGTACGGTCTGCGGCGCCGGCAGCAGGCGCAGGGTGGCGCCGACGATGACCGCGCACTGGCCGAGGCCGGCCAGGACGGCGTGGAAGAGGCCGGGGTGCCGGGTGGGGGAGCAGTGCACCGACTCGCCTGCCCCGGTGACGACTTGGAGTTCGGTGACGTTGTCGACCTGGGCGCCGTGCCGGTGCGTCTGGCCGCCCAGACCGCCCACGGAAAGGGTGCCGCCGACGGAGAGTTCCAGATAGTCGGTGAAGACGGGCGGGGTGCGGCCGTGCGCGAGAGTGGCCTTGGCGACCTCGCTCCATCTGGCGCCCGCGCCGACGGTGACCGTCGTGCTGTCCGGGGCGAGGGGGCCGATGTCCGCGAGGGCGGCGGTCTCGATGACCAGGCCGCCCTGGACCTGCGCCTGGCCGTGGGTGGCATGTCCCTGGCCGCGTGGTGCGAGGGGCAGGCCGTGCGTGTTGCAGAAGCGGACCATCGCGACGACGTCACGGACCGAGCCCGGGCGCAGGACGGCGAGGGGACGGTGGTGCACGATGTGGCCGAAGTCCTCGGAGGCGGCGGCGAGTGACGCCTCGTCGATGACGAGCGTCCCGTCGAGCGCGGGGATGCCCGCCAGGCCCGGGCCGGACTCGGATCCCGTCACCGCCCAGCTCCGGGCGGCGGGGTCGAAGCCGACCACCGCCGCACCGGAGACCGCGAGTCCGCGCAGCAGGGCACGTCGTGACGGTGTGTGGGACATGGGCACAACCACCTCGCACGCAACTGAGGGCGATCAACTCCCTGTCATCCTAGGAGAGTTGAGCGGGTTGTTGTGGTGTGCCGTGCCGTCCGCGGGGGAGCGGATCAGGTCATTTCCCGTCGGCGAGCGACGCGCGGGTCGGCTTGCCCAGGGCCCAGAACAGCACGCCCAGGAGCATGAACCCGACGAGTGGGACGGCCTCCGTCAGCAGGTACTTCCAGCGCTCGCCGTGACTCCAGCCGCTCGGCGCGTAGGCGGATCCGAACCAGTGGTCGCCGAGCCCGGGGGCGACCAGCTGCACGCTGGCGAACAGGATCAGCACGCTGAGCACGACGCTGATGATGCCGGGGATGGGCGCCTTGTACGGACGGGGGACGTCCGGGGCCTTGCGGCGCAGTACCGCGAGCGCCGGGAAGATGCCCAGGTAGCTGACGAGCGTGGTGGAGACGGCGAGACCCAGGACCGCGCCGAAGAGCTTGGCCGCGCTGCCGTGGGTCAGTTCGTGGGCCAGCACCAGGACGACGGTGGAGACCAGGCCGCTGAGGATGTTGACCCGCACCGGGGTGCCGAAGCGGCTGGAGATGACGCCGAGGAAGCGGGGCGCGGCGCCGTCGTAGCCGGAGACGGCGAGGGCGCGGTCCGAGCCCATGATCCAGGTGACGCCCGACGACAGCACGGTCAGGATGAACATGATCGCGGCGAGGTCCCCGAGCAGGCTGCCGGCGCCGCTCAGCGTGGCCGTGCCGTCGGAGGCGACGTGGCCGCCGTAGACGGTGAAGACCTGCCGGATCGCGTCCAGGAACCCGCCGAGGCCGGTGACGGCCTTGACCGGCAGGACCAGCAGGATGCCCAGGATCGGCAGTGCGTACAGCGCAACGGAGAGGGCGGCGCTGCGGAAGATGGCGAAGGGCACGTCCTTCTGGGCGTCGGTCATCTCGTCGCCTGCGGTGTTGGGCAGTTCGAAGCCGACGTAGTTGAACATCAGGACCGGCACCAGGCCGACGAAGCCCGCGTACGTCGGTGAGAAGTCGCCGGTCCCGAAGCCGTGCAGGCCGTGCTTGATCCCGTAGATCACGACGGTGACGGTGAACAGGCCGAGGAGGACGAAACGGCTCCAGGCGCCGAGGGTGGGAATCCACTTGCCGACGTCGAAGGAGAGGATCGCGGCGAGGACACCCAGCCAGACGAACACCAGGGTGAACACGTAGAAGGCCGGCGTGCTCAGGTCCTTGCCGTCGTTGAAGAAGGTGGTGAAGGCCGTGACGGCGGAGACGGAGAGCGTGCCGCCCAGCCACACCGGGTTGGTGATCCAGTACAGGAAGTTGTTGACGGCACCCGCGAGGCGCCCGAAGGCCCGGCTGGTCCAGATGTAGGGACCGCCCTCGTCGGGGAACGCGGCCCCGAGTTCCGCGGTCAGCAGCGCGGAGGGCACGAAGAACACGACCGCCAGCACGATCAGCCAGGTGAACGCCTCGGCACCCTTCGAGGCCACCGTGCCGATGGTGTCCACGCCGACGATGGTGCACAGGAGGAAGAAGAGGATGTCGAAGCGGCCGAAGTGCTTGCGCAGCTTCTGCCGCTCCGTCTGGGCCGTTGCCGGCTCGGACGCGATCTGGCCAACGGTCACGGGAGCTCCTGCGTGCGCGCGGGGTATGGGTGCGATTCGGCCAATGATCGGCGCCGCTGCACAACCGCACAAGCGTTCCTGTACAAGTCTTGACCATCGCCTGGTGCGCCTTACTGCACCGGAAACCCAGCCGAAACATCTGACCCGGCAGGAACGGGGCGGGCGGATACGGCAGCGCCGTCGGAGCGGGCCTCCAGTGCCCACACTACGGCGACCATGTCCTCGTCTCCATGGCCCTGGGCGACCGTTTCGCCGAACAGGGCGTGGCAGACGTCGAGCAGCGGGGAGGCGAGACCGGCCTTTCGGGCGGCCTCCGCGATCAGCCGGTTGTTCTTCAGGACGTCCGCGGCCGCCGCCTGGACGGCGAAGTCACGCTCCAGCAGTTTGGGCGCCTTCATCCGGGAGACGGCGCTGGCCATCGGGCCCGCGTCCAGGACGTCCCGCAGCAGCCGCGGGTCGAGTCCGTGCCGGTCGGCGAAGTGGAACGCCTCGGTGAGCCCGGTGACCAGTGTGATCAGGAACAGGTTGACCGAGAACTTCATCAGCAGCGCGCCCGGGACGGGGCCGCAGTCGAACGTCTCCCGGCACATCGGGGCGAGCAGGGGCCGTACGGCCGCCACGGCGTCGCCGTCCCCCGCCAGCATCGCCACCAGCTGCCCCTGCTCCGCCGGGATTCGGGACCCGGAGACCGGGGCCTCGACGTAACGCCCATCCGCGCCGTTGACGGCCTCCCGCAGCCCGGCTGAGTACTCCGCCGAGGTCGTGCCCATGTGGACGACGGTGTGCCCGGCGACCCGCGCGGCGAAATCCGGGGTGCCGCGCCCCAGGACCGCGTCGACGGCGCACTCGTCGGCCAGCATCAGGATCACCGTCTGCGCCCGGCCGAAGACCTCGGCGGGACCGGCCGCGATCTCGGCTCCGACGGCACGCAGGGGTTCGCACCGGGCCGGGGTGCGGTTGAAGACGACCAGAGGTGTTCCGGCGCGGGCGAGGTTGAGCGCCATGGGCTGCCCCATGACCCCGAGGCCGACGAAACCCACGTACACGATGTACCACCGTCCTGGCTGATACCGATCCGGCCGACGCGGAGGCCGACTGCCCCTGCCCCGGACTATGACAGCGGTCATAGTAGCCCGCTCTATGACGACGGTCATAGAGTGCAGGGGTCGTCGATGCTTGGCGCGGTGGGAGGAGAGCGAGGATGACGGCGGCAGAGGCGTCGCGGCGCGGGCCGCGGGAGCGGATGGTCTTCGGTGCGGCCCAGCTCATCCGGCGCGACGGGGTCGCCGCCACGGGGATGCGGGAAGTCGCCGCGTACGCGCAGGCGCCACGCGGTTCCCTCCAGCACTACTTCCCCGGCGGCAAGGAGCAGCTCGTCAACGAGGCGGTGGGCTGGGCCGGGAGATACGCCGGCAACCGCATCGACCGGTTCCTCGCCGCGCTGCCCACGCCGACGCCCGGCGGGCTGTTCGCCGAGATGGTGCGCCAGTGGACCGACGAGTACGAGACCACCGGATTCGCGGGCGGCTGCCCGGTGGCCGCCGCCACGGTGGACTGCGCCGAGTCCACCGCGTCGACCCGTGAGGCCGCGGCCGCCGCGTTCGGCACCTGGACCGGCTCGGTCGCCCGAGCCCTGACGGACATGGGCGTACCCGACGACCGGGCCGGGACGCTGGCCACGCTCATGATCGGAGCCCTGGAGGGAGCGATCCTCATCGCCCGCGCCGAGCAGGATGTCCGCGCCCTGACGAGCGTGGCCCGGGAACTGCGCCCGCTCCTCGACGCGGCGGTGAACAAGGACGGTGCCTGACCCCGACGGGGGTCCCCACCGACCGCCCGTACGCGATCGCTTCGGCACGCCCCGCCGCTTCGCCGCGCCGATACCGGAACACTTTCCGGGCGAACACGACCACGCGCTCGTCCCCCACGGTGAAGTCCGCGTACCAGCCGTTCTCCGGCTCCAGCGCTTCGGTGAGAGCCTGCGCGAGTCCGCTCACGTCGTCGCTGTCGGCTGCTACTGACATAGTCCCGGAACGGCAGCCTGCCGAGGCGACCCCGGACATGGGTCGGGGAACGGTTTCCCTCCCCCGAAGGCAACCGTTCCCCGACCGCTCCCCCGGCGCCGGACTGTGGGCCGGCTGACCGCGTGGGCGCGGATCCGTGCTGTCACCAGCACATGACCGCTGTTTCCCCCGGACCCCACGCGGAGTACAGACGTACTCGGACGAAGTAGCGGCGGCCCTTGACGAGCCGGGCCTTGATGGTGGCGTTGTGCGGCGCTCCGCCGTCGTCCCGGCCGGCGAGGTAGCGCGGTTCCCCGTCCCGCTCCTCGAAGACCACGAGGACGCAGTCGCTCGCGCCGAAGGTGCCGATGGTGTACTCGCGGGTCTCCGGCGGATCGACGGTGAAGTCGGCCTGCTCGCCGGGGCCGAGTCCCAGCGGCGCGGAGCGGAAGGGCACCAGCGCGGGCGGCCGCGGCACGTCGGCCGGCGGGTACCAGCGCAGCACGAACTCCTTGTCGGCCGACGAGAGCGTGCCGGGCGGGTTCAGGCCGCCGCGGAACTGCTCCGGCTCCAGGATCAGCCCGTCCGAGAACGGATACTCCATGATCGACTGCGGGTCCCAGGCGGAGCCGTTGACCTCGTCCGGGTCGAGCTTGCGCAGGATGTTGAAGTACGTCGTGTCCCGGCTCCAGAAGTTCGGCGGCCCCGCCAGGTCGGCGTACACGGCCTCGTCGTCCCAGTGGATGCCGGCGAACGGGCTCTGGTGCTCGTGCAGCATGCCGAGGGCATGCCCGATCTCGTGCAGGGCCGTCCCACGCTCCCCGGGCGCGGTCAGGTCCCAGCCGAAGTTCATGGTCCGTTCGTTCTGCCCGGCCTGCAGACAGTCCTTGCCCACCATCGACCAGGAGCCGTCACCGAGCTGGAACCCGATGCGCAGCTCGGCCTCCGAGCGGTCGCCGACCTCGACGAAGGACACGCCGATGCCGAGGCCCTGCCACTCCTCGAAGCACTCGAGCACCACGTCCCGCTGATCCTTGGCACCGACCCACGACACCCGGCGGGACTGCCCGGTTCCCGGTACGGGAATGACCGACCCGTCGGTGTCGCCGTCGAAGAACCAGTAATGCAGCACGGTGCCGTTGACCCACATCGACCGTCCGCCGATGAGCGCACTGAGCCGCTCGGCGGTCAGCCCCGGCGTGAAAGCGGGGGCCGACTGCTGCGCGAGGGAGCAGTAGCGTCCGGTCATGCGCACAGGTTGCCGTGGGCAGGGTCGCAGGCGCCTGAGTCGGGGGCTACTCAAGTCACCCTGTATCAGGGTTGAGTACTCGCGCTCATACTCCCGTGACGACTTTCGAACGCGACGCGAAGACCCTTGAACTGCCCTGGCAGTTCACCGGACGTGAGGACGAGCTCGAGCTGATCCGCCGCTCCCTGACCGCAGGCCGGCACGGCATCGTGGTGACCGGCCCGGCCGGCAGCGGCAAGACCCGGCTGGTCACCGAGGCCGTACGGGGCAGCGACCGCACCCGAGCGGCCGGGACACCCGAGACCCGGCACCTCCCCTTCGCCGCGTTCGCCCATCTGCTGCCCGAGTCGGTCTCCCTGCACCGGGCGGTCCAACTCCTGTCCGGGGTACGGCTGCTGGTGGTCGACGACGCGCATCTGCTCGACGACGCCTCGGCCGCCCTCGTGCACCAGCTGGCCGTGCACGGCCGCACCCGCCTGGTCGTCGTCGCCGCCGACGGCGGTCCGTGCCCCGACGCGATCTCCCGGCTGTGGACCGGCGAGCTCCTGCCGCGCCTCACCCTGGAGCCGCTGCCCCGCGAGGACACCGAACAGCTCCTCGCGGCGGGCGTCGGCGGCAGCCTGGAGCCGCTCACCCTCAACCGCCTCCACCGCTTGTGCCAGGGAGATCTGAGGCTGCTGCGCGAACTGGTGGACGCGGTCCGCGAGCACGGCCTGCTGACCCGTCTCGCGCCGGACACTGAGGAATGGGCTTGGCGAGGCCCGGTGCCGGTGACCGCGACCGTCCGCCGGCGCACCGAGCTCCTCGAACGCCCGGGCGCCGACGAGCGGGACACCCTTGAACGCCTCGCCTTCGCAGAGCCCCTGCCCCTGCACATGGACGACCTCGACCTGCGGATCCTCGAAAACCTCGAGGCCGACGGCCTGATCCGCGTCGACGACCAGGGCGACCAGGGCACCGTCCGCCTCGCCCACCCGCTGCACGGCCCGGTGCTGCGCGCCGCGGCCGGCAGGCTCCGGGCGAGGCGGCTGGCCCGGACACCGGCCCAGTGCGCCGCGGCCCTCGCCGCCGAGTCGGCCGCGCTGACCCGCCGGATCGAGCAGGCGGACGTACGGCCGCTGCCGACGCCCGTGGGGGAGTGGCTCGCGCAGGAGGGCGCACCGGTGCCCGCCGGGTACGCGGCCGTACGGGCGAGGTTCTCGCGGCTGCGGGGGGAGCTGCGAGAGGCGGCGGCCTGGGCGCGGGAGGGGCTGCGGGGCGCGTTGGGGGACGTGTCCTGCCGCACCGAACTCGCCCTGGCCGCCGCCCAGTCGGGGGACGCGGCGACCACCCGGGCGGCCCTGGGAGGCTGCCCGGACCTGGCCGAGCCGTCCGCCTGGCTGATCGCGGCCCGCGGGGACATGGACGGGGCGCTCGCGGCGATCGCCGACGCCACCGACGGCATGGTGCAGAGGTACGGCGACGGCGGCGACCGTATGGCTGCCGGCTCCGACAGCGCGTTCGCCCTCTACGACGCCGTACGCCTCGGAGCCCCCGAGAAGGTCGCCGAACGCCTCCCGGCCGACGGCGTGTTCGCCGAGCACGCCGACGCGCTGGCCCGTGGCGACGGACCGGCGCTGGACCGGGCCGCGGAGGCGCTGGAGGGGCGCGGCTTCCTGCTGTTCGCGGCCGAGGCGCACGCTCAGGCGGTACGTGCGCACCGCGACGCACGCGCCGCGCGCACCTCACGCACGCGTGCTGTAGCCCTGGCCCGCCGCTGCCAGGGCGCCCGTACCCCGGCCCTGTCCGGTCTCGTCCTGGGTGAACTGACCGCCCGCCAGCGGCAGATCGTCACCCTGGCGGCCGCGGGCCTGAGCAACCGGCAGATCGCGGAACAGCTGACACTGTCCATCCGCACCGTGGGCAACCACCTCTACAGCGCTTACGCCCGGCTCGGCGCGAGCGACCGGGGTGCCCTGCCGTGGCTCGTGGAGCTGCCGGACGCGCAGCCGGCCTGAGCCGCGCCCGAGAACCGGCGGTCTGACCCCCAGTATTCGGGGGAGGGGTCAGGCCGCCGACCGACGTCTCCCGTCAGGCGTGGATCCAGCGCCACCAGGCGGAAGCTCATCAGCAGTTCCCGGCGAAGCAGACAGCCCGCCGCCAGGGAGATGTGGGCCACTGCGTGTTCAGGCCGCCCCGAACGCCGTGAACGCCCACCCCGTGGCCTGGTGCAGCGCATCCCCCGGCAGCGAGGCGCGCGCGTCGCGCAGCGCCTCGGCCAGGGACAGGCCCGCGCTCAGCCCCTTGTGCAGGGCGAGCATCAGTGGCACCACGGCGTGGTCGTTGACGGGTGCGCTGCTCGCCAGCACTCCCGCCGTGCCGAGCGGCAGCAGGGCGGTGACCAGGCCGAGGAGTTCGTCCGCGCCGACCGAGGCGAGGCGGGCGGTGTCGCAGCTGGACAGGATGATCCGGTACGGGCTGCGGTCCAGGCGTTCGAAGTCATGGACGATGAGCGGGCCGTCGGCCATCCGCAGCGCGGAGAACAGGGGGCTGTCGGCGCGGAAGGTGCCGTGCGCGGCGATGTGGGCCAGCGCGGCGCCGTCGAGTTCCTCCAGGACGCGCGGCACGCGCGCGTCCTCGTGTTCCAGGAGGGTCGGTCTGCCGTAGCGGTCGGCGAGTTCGGGCACTTCCGCGCCGCCGGTGGCGAGCCCCGGCCCGCGCACCAGGACGTGGCGGCCGCCGGGCGGCGGCTCGGTCTCGCGGGCGCGCAGCCAGCTGCTCGCCGACGGCGACACGCTCAGCACCCGCTCCCGCAGCGACGGCAGCAGGGCCCATGGCACGCGGTGCAGTCGGCCCGGCGGCACGACCACCACCGGACCCGAGCCCAGCTGCGCGGCGGCCGGGCCGAGCAGCAGCTCCTCCAGTCGGCGGCCCATGGCCTCGACCACCGGGAGCCGTGCCTCCGCGCCCGGGTGAGCCAGCCTGCGCAGTCCTGCCTGCACATGCTCGGCCTCGGTCTCGGCGTCCGCGAGCAGCCCCGCCTCGAACCGCCGCACCCGCCCCTGCCCGCACAGCAGCACCTGGACCCGTCCATGGAGCACGGCGAGCTCCACCAGCCGCACCTCGCCCAGCCGTTCCAGCAGCCGGCCGACGTCGAAACGGTCCCCGTCGCCGGGCGCGTCGCCGCGCATGTGCAGGGTCCGGGAGCGGATCTCCCGCTCCAGACGCCGCTGTTCACGCTCCAGGGTGGGAATGGGACGGCCGTCGCTGCGGGCCTCCTCCGCGCGGGCCGCGATCTCCCGGAACGCGGTCAGGTTGCCGAGCAGCGCAGGGTCGGCGGGCGGCCGGGTGGGCGGTGTGGACAGGACGGTGGCCCGCCAGCGTTCGCTCCACATCAGCAGCCGGCGCGGGCTGCCCGAGTCGAGGCTGGCCTGCTGGGCCAACGCGGCCAGCTCCGCGCCCTGTTCGGTGGCGCGGGCCCGCAGCTCGGAGGCGCCCAGCGTCATCCGGTGGTCGTCGAGCACGTCGAGGCCGCGCCGGCACGCCTCCAGGACCCCGCGGCCGGAACCTGCTGCCCGCGCGCGCAGCGCCTGCGCCGCCCAGCCGGTCATCCGCGCCAGCGGCGGCCCGCTGTGCCGGCTGCGGGCGGCGACGGCCAGATGCCGCTCCGCATCCGCCGTCCAGCCCAGCGAGAGCGATATCCGGCCCGCGAGCAACGAGGCCTCCGGGGCGGCCGGCGCGCCGAAGGAGGCGAGTCGTTCGGCCACCGCCGCCGCGTCCGCGACCAGGCGGCCCGAGCGGCGCCCTGCGGCCACCCGCGCCTCGATCAGCACCAGCCGGGCGTGCGCCTCCCACCAGCTGCGCCGCTGCCCGGCGAACAGCCGCACGGCCAGTGCCGCGCGCGCGATCGCGGTGTGCGGATCGCCCGCCAGCCGCGCCGCGCGGGCCGCGACCAGCAGCAGCTCCGCCTTGCGGGTGGACTGCCCGCCGATGCCGTCGAGCGCCCCTGTGGCCGTGTCCGCCTCGGCGAGCGCCTCCGGGGCGAGCCCGGCGGCCATCAGCACCTCGCAGCGCCGGATGTAGAGCATGAAGGACGGTGTGCCGAGCTTGGCGTAGCGCTCCTCGGCCTCGTCCAGCAGCCGCAGCGCGAGGGGGATGTCACCCGACCGGAACGCGGCAAGGCCCCGGCTCTCCACCACGTCCGCCTTGTCGTGCTCCTGGCCGGTGGTGTCCCACTGTGCGTGCGCCGCCGTGAAGTCCGCCTCCGCCCGGTCCACGGCGCCGAGCGCCAGATGCACCGTGGCCCGCAGGGTCAGCGCCCGCGCCGTCCAGATGACGTCGTCCGCCTGCCGCAGCACGGGAATCGCCCGGCGTACGTCCTCCAGCGCCTCCCGATGCCGGCCCAGCACCCAGGAGGCGTACGCCCGCCGGAACAGGACCCGCGCGCGGGTGTGCCCGCTGCTGACCGCGACACCCCGCTCCAGTGCCTCCAGGCCCTGCCGGGTGCGGCCGGAGTGCACCAGCGCCACGCCGAGGGTGGCCAGGATGTCGCCCTCCCGGTCGGGTGCCTGGGCGCGCGCGGCCAGATCGCGGGCGCGGCGCAGATGGTGCAGCGCGATCCGCATGTCGCCCCAGTCCCGCTGCCAGATGCCGATCACCTGGTGCGCGACGGAGGCGCGCCAGGGCGTGGGATCGGATTCCAGCACGCCCTGAGCCTGCGCCCGGGCCTCGCCCGGGTCGGCGAACACCATCGGCAGCAGTTCGAGAACCGAGTCGCTTCCCGCTGTCACTCAAAGGATGGTAGTGGCCGTGGTTGCGCCCCACACCGGTTTGGCGCTGTATCAATCGACGGCACCGCGACTCTGTCTGACGACAGTCGCCTCAAGGGGGAGGACACGCCATGGCACCTCAGCGATTCCACGAACAGTTCGACCAGATCCAGCGTTCGATGCCGGCCGTCTCCCTGGCGATGGGGCCCGACGACGCGGCGGAGTTCATCTACGAGAAGGGCGTGGTCCTGGCCCGCGACGGTGAGGAGGCGCGGCTCGTCGAGGACACCGTACGCGGCCACTTCACCGAGGCGACCGGACTGACCGCCGACCATGTGCGGCGGGTCGGCCCGGAGACCAACCGCTCGGGCATCACCCGTATCCAGGTCGGCGACCCCGGCCACGGCGACCGGCGCGGCGACCGGTCGGTGGCGCACGCCCTGCGGGCCATGCGCGAGCACGAGGCACGCGCCGAGCGCCGGCTGGTCAGCCGCAACCACGTGGTGTCGATCGCGGTCAACTCCTGTCCGGGCGACGAGCCCGTGCCCGCCCCCCTCACCCAGGGCACCAACCCGGCCGCGGCCGAGGCCGGTTACGACGCGGACACCGCCGTCGGCGTCCTCGTCATCGACAACGGTCTCACCCACGACCACGGCACGGTGCCGCTGCTCGCCCACGTCCAGGGCGACCTGCACGGCACCGAGACCGACGCCCAGGGCAACCTGCTGCAGTACGTCGGCCACGGCACGTTCATCGCGGGCCTCCTCGCGGCCGTCGCACCCAACACGAACATCACCGTCCGCAACACCCTCAACGACGCCGGCGCGATCCTGGAGGACCAGTTCGGTCAGCGCCTCTTCGACGCCGTCGACGAGCACGGCTGGCCGGATGTCATCAGCCTCTCGGCCGGCACCGCCAACGGCCGCGACGACGGCCTGCTCGGCGTGCAGAGCTTCATGGACGAACTGCGCCGGCAGCGCACCCTGCTGGTCGCGGCCGCCGGCAACAACTCCAGCGCGTCGAAGTTCTGGCCCGCCGCCTACGCCGATCTGCCCGACTACGAGGACGCCGTGCTGTCGGTCGGAGCGCTGCGCAGCGACGGCGAGTTCGGCGCCTGCTTCTCCAACTACGGCTCCTGGGTGAAGGCCTACGCCCCCGGAGAGCGGCTGACCAGCACACTGACCGGCTTCGACGCACCCGTGCCGTACGCCTACCAGCACTCCACCTACGACGAGTGCCGGTACCACTTCACCTACGCGTGCACCTGCCAGTACCCGCGGCACACCGGCGCGCTGAGCACGGCGGGGACCCCCACCGCCGGCAAGGCGGACCAGGTGATGTTCGAGGGCTACGCACACTGGAGCGGCACCTCCTTCGCCACTCCGGTCGCCGCGGGCATGGTCGTCGCCTACATGACCGCCAACAAGCTGGGTGATGCGCGTGCCGCCCGCAGGAAGCTCCTCGCGGAGACCGGGGCGTACGCGGAGGTGCGCGGGGCGCATGTGCCGGCGCTGCGTCCGCCGACGTGGCACCCCACGCCCGTCACGCAGCTGGCGCCTCCGGCATGAGGTCCGGAACGGTCCCTTCCACGGCGTACGATGACTTGCCGTACACGAGGGGTGGGGCCGTGGACCGAGCAGATGTCGGCGCGTTGGTCCAGTCCGCTGTCGACGGCGACGCGGCGGCCTGGAAGGCGCTCGTGGAGGGGCTGAGCCCACTGGTGTGGTCCGTCGTGCGCGCGCACCGGCTCTCCGACGCCGACGCGCACGAGGTGTACCAGACGGTGTGGTTCCGCTTCGCCCAGCACCTGGGGCGCATCCGCGAACCCGACAAGGCCGGGTCGTGGCTGGCGAGCACCGCGCGCCACGAGTCCCTGAAGGTCCTCAAGAGCTTGCGGCGGCTCACCCCGACGGACGATCCGCAGCTGCTCGACCGGGTCAGTGAGGACCGTACGCCCGAGCAGTCGTTCCTCGACCTGGAGGACGCGGCCGCCGAGACCGAGCGCATCCGGCACCTGTGGCAGGAGTTCGAGGAACTCGGCGATCGATGCAGGCAGTTGCTGCGCGTCCTGATGGCCTCGCCGCCGCCCAGCTACCAGGAGGTGTCCGCGGCGCTGGGCATCGCCGTGGGCAGCATCGGACCGCTCCGCCAGCGCTGTCTGCGGCGCCTGCGGGCACGACTGGAAGCACGGGGAGCGGTGTGACCGACATGAACGACGCCAACAACAACGCCGACCACAACGACGACATCAACGACATCAACGACATTAAGGATCTGGGCGGCATCGACGGCATCGACGGCATCGACGAGGTGGCGTACGACCTGGTGGAGGAGGAACTCCGCAGGGCCGCGGCCATCCTGGACCCGGTGCCGGCCCAGCTGCGGCAGATCGCCGTCGAGGCCTTCGCCCTGCACGACCTCGACGCCCGCATCGCCGAGCTGACCTTCGACTCGGTGGTCGACGCCATCCCCGTCAGGGGAGCGACGGACGTGCCGCGGATGCTCACGTTCCACGCGGGCGGGGTGACCGTCGACGTCGAACTGACCGCACAGGGCCTGATGGGACAGGTGCTGCCGCCGCAGACGGCCGGCATCGAGGTGCTCAGCGGCCCCCAGGCCGGCTCGCCGCTGACCACCGACGACATGGGTCGCTTCACCTACGACGAGTCCCCTGCCGGTCCCTTCGCGCTACGGCTGCGGACCGGCGAGGGAGTGCTCGTCACGGACTGGGTGACGGTCTGACGCGGGACCCTGCCCTTACCAGCTGACGGGCAGGGTCTGCGGCCCGCGGATCATCGTCCTGCGGCGCCAGACGACCTGGTCGGCGGGGACCGCGAGGCGCAGGCCCGGCAGCCGTTCCAGCGCGGTGTCGACAAGCAGTTCGGTCTGCAGACGGGCGAGCACGGCGCCGGTGCAGTAGTGCGCGCCGTTGCCGAACGCCACATGCGGATTGGGGTCGCGGTCGGGGTCGATCCGGTCCGGGTCGGGGAAGACGTCCGGGTCGCGGTTGGCGGCAAGGTAGGAGACGTACACCGGGTCACCGGCGCTGATCCGGTGGCCGTGCAGCTCGACGTCCTCCAGGGCGATGCGGGCCAGACCGACCGAGGTGCGGTGCGGGATGTAGCGCAGCAGCTCGTCCAGCACCCGCCCGCGTGCCTGCGGCTGACGCATCCGCTCCCTCAACTCCGGCCGGGTGAGCAGCAGGAACAGCATCTGCCCGCAGTTGTGGGTGACGGCCTCGCCGCCGATCTGCAGCGGCCCGGCCAGGCCCACGGCCTCCTCCTCGCTGATCTCGCCGCGGCCCACGGCTGCACCGAGGAGCGCGTACACGTCCTCGTCCGTGCTGTGCGCCCGTGCCCGGATGGTGTCGGTGATCCACCCGTACATGCCGTTCTTGGCGCGGTCGGCGGCCTCGGACCCGCCGGAGGTGGAGATGATCTGCCGGGTCCAGGCATGCACCTGCTCCCGGTCCTCGGCGGGCACCCCCATCACCTCGCTGACCACGGTGATCGGGAAGGGTTCGAGGACCCGCTCGACGAGATCGGCCGGCGGCCCGTCACGCAGGACCCCGTCGAGCAGCTCGTCGAGGATCTGCTGCGCGCGGGGCCGCAGCCGCTTCATCGCACCCACGGTGAAGGCGCCGGCCACCGGTTTGCGCAGCCGGTTGTGGTCGGGCTGGTCGGCCCAGGCGAGCGAGCCCGGCCGGGGCGCGAAGTTGGGGGCGAGCCGGGTCACCTGACGGCGAGTGACCTCCGTGCGGCTGAACCGCGGATCGTTGGTGATCAGCTTCACGTCCTCGTAGCGGGTGGCCAGCCACGCCCAGCCCTCGCCGTGCGGCAGCCGGATGCGGGTGAGCGGGCCCTCGCGCATGAGGTCCGCGAGGACCGGGTCGAACTCCGTCCCGGTCAGGTCGTGCGCGGGCCACTCCCGTACCGGGGGCGGGACCTGCTCGGTCAGCGTGGTGGTCTCCTCGGTCATGCCCTCCACCCTCCCTGCGGTCCGGGCGCCTGTCGCGCGGGAGTGCTCCAGCCGGAGGGCGGGAGGCGTGCCTCAGCGGGTCATGGCGTCGACGAGCGCGGCCAGCGCCTGTGCCGGCCGGATCAGCCCGGGTCCGGCGGGCCCACCCGGCTCGGTCATGTACGTGTCCCGCCGGATCTCCACCATCAGGGCGCTCACCCGCGGGTCCTTCCCGTAGAACTCCAGTGGCACATACGTCCCGCTGAACGGGCTGTCCAGCCCTGTCTCCCCGCACCCCGCGAACGCCTCCCGCGCCGCTGCCAGCAGCTCGGGCGGTGTGTGGAAGGGGTCGGTGCCCAGGCAGACGGGCGGCCGCGGGCCCTCGCCGTGCAGCTCGTAGGGCAGCGGCGCGCTCGGGTAGGAGTGGACGTCGACGATCACGGCCCGCCCGGTCGCGGCCAGCCGGTCGGCCACCGCCTCCGTCATGGCCTGCGCATACGGCCGGAAGTACCGCTCGATCAGCGGCGCGGGGTCGGTGTCCTCGCCCCGCAGCGCCTGCCGGTGCGTGGTCCGCGTGTACACGGCGCCCATCCCGACGGCGAGCATCTCCTCCCGCTCGTCGGGAAAACGCTCCGGATCGACCACCAGCCGCGAGAGCCGGTTCACGAACCGCCAGGGAGCGACTTCTGCCAGCCCTGCCGCCGCCGCGGCGAGCTCCGAGGTGTGCGCGTCGGTGATGTGGTCCAACTCCCGCTCCAGCGCAGGCCCGTCCAGCACGATGCCCGCCCGCACCTCGGCCGGAATGTCCCGCGCCGAGTGCGGCACATGCAGGATGACGGGGGAGCCTGCCGCACCGGGCAGCAACGCGTAGGACGGTGACGGTACGGAGGAGTTCATCTGCGCCGCCCGCCGATTTCCCGGGCGTGGACCTCGACGTCCGCGTAGCGCTCCGCGGTGAGGACGGCACGGGCCTTGTCCGGGTCGGGAGCGCGCAGCAGCCCAGCGGTACCGAGCCGGGTGGCACCGTCGTCGGACAACAGCGGCCCGCCGCTCGCGCCACCGCGAAACTCCCACGTGGTGCGTCCCGGCAGCACACTCCCGGAAGGTGTCTCACGGTCGTCGGCGAACTCCACCAACTCCCCACAGCAGAACTCCATGGCCACAGCCTGCCAGCACCCGCCAGGAGACGCCGCGTGATATCCGTGCGCCCCGGGGGCTTACGGTGTGGACCGCCTTCGTTCGACGAGCACCGGTGGGGGGAGCAGCATGCGCATCACCAATCAGCAGGTCATCGAGCACGCCTTTCTGGAAGTGCTGTACGAGGACGACTACTTTCCCGATCAGGTGCTGGACCGCGGCAAGGCGATCCTGCTGAGTCTGTGCGAGCGCATCGAGGCCGAGCGGCCCGCAGACCTCGCCGCGCTCTATCACCTGACGCAGGCGGCCACGGAGGAGTTCAACGTCCTGGAGGCCGCGTTCGACGCGGCGGGCAGCGAGATCGAGACCGTGGCGCGGGAGGAGATCGGCGGCGACTTCTGGTTCATCGCCCAGGCCTACGGTTTCCAGGACGCGGACGCGGAGCAGCTGATCGCCCCCCGGGAGTGGTGAGCCGTCGGCGCTGCCGGTCCGGTACGGGGACCGGTTGGTCGGGAAGCTCGATGCCATAGCGGACCGCAAGGCCGGGGTACTGCGGGTCGGCGCCGTCGATGAGGACGTCCCGTTCACCCCGGCCATGGCGGCGGAGATCGGCCTGCCGTCAGCCGCCCCCGCTGACACCCGACGCCACGAATCGCCGGTGCAGCGGTGCGAACGTGGACTCCGGCTCGCCGGTGATGCCCGCCTCCTTCACGGCAGGTGCCGGCCGGCCGGCGAAGAACCGCTCGAAGTCGGACGTGGTACGCCGTTCGGGACACGGCTCCGCCCCGGCCGGGCAGTGTGCCGACCGGGGCGGAGTCAGGAACGGGCCGTCGAGGCCCGGTGCGTCAGCTCAGCGACGCCAGCGCCTCGTTCCAGGTGGCCGAGGGGCGCATGACCGCAGCGGCCTTGGCCGGGTCGGGCTGGTAGTAGCCGCCGATGTCGGCAGGCCGGCCCTGGACGGCGAGCAGCTCGTCGACGATCTTCTGCTCATTGGCGGTGAGCGTGTCGGCGAGCGGGGCGAAGACCTTCGCCAGGTCCGCGTCCTCGGTCTGCGCGGCCAGCTCCTGCGCCCAGTACAGGGACAGGTAGAAGTGGCTGCCGCGGTTGTCGATGCCGCCGACGCGACGGGTCGGGGACTTGTCCTCGTTGAGGAAGGTCGCCGTGGCGCGGTCGAGGGTGTCGGCCAGGACCTTGGCGCGGGTGTTGCCGGTGGCCGTGGCGTACTGCTCAAGGGACGGCACCAGCGCGAAGAACTCGCCCAGCGAGTCCCAGCGCAGGTAGTTCTCCTTGACCAGCTGCTGGACGTGCTTCGGCGCGGAGCCGCCGGCGCCCGTCTCGAACAGGCCGCCGCCCGCCATCAGCGGGACGACCGAGAGCATCTTGGCGCTGGTGCCCAGCTCCAGGATGGGGAAGAGGTCGGTGAGGTAGTCACGCAGCACGTTGCCGGTCACCGAGATGGTGTTCTCACCGCGGCGGATGCGCTCGATCGACAGCTTGGTCGCCTCGACCGGGGCGAGGATCCGGATGTCCAGGCCCTCGGTGTCGTGCTCCGGCAGGTACTGCTTGACCTTCTCGATGATCACGGCGTCGTGGCCGCGGGTCTCGTCCAGCCAGAACACCGCCGGGTCGCCGGTGGCGCGGGCCCGGGTGACGGCCAGCTTCACCCAGTCGCGGATCGGTGCGTCCTTGGTCTGGCAGGCGCGGAAGATGTCGCCGACCGCGACCGGCTGCTCCAGGACGACGTTGCCGGCCTGGTCGACCAGACGGACCGTGCCGGCCGTCTTGATCTCGAAGGTCTTGTCGTGGGAGCCGTACTCCTCGGCCTTCTGCGCCATCAGGCCGACGTTCGGCACCGAGCCCATGGTGGCGGGGTCGTAGGCGCCGTTGGCGCGGCAGTCGTCGATGACGGCCTGGTAGACGCCGGAGTAGGAGGAGTCCGGCAGCACCGCGAGGGTGTCGGCCTCCTGGCCGTCCGGGCCCCACATGTGGCCGGAGGTGCGGATCATCGCCGGCATCGAGGCGTCGACGATCACGTCGGACGGCACGTGCAGGTTGGTGATGCCCTTGTCGGAGTCGACCATCGCAAGCGCCGGGCCGTCGGCGAGCTCGGCGTCGAAGGAGGCCTTGATCTCGGCGCCCTCCGGCAGGGCCTCCAGGCCCTTGTAGATGCCGCCCAGACCGTCGTTCGGGGACAGGCCGGCCGCGGCGAGGGTCTCGCCGTACTTCGCGAAGGTCTTCGGGAAGAAGGCGCGCACCACGTGACCGAAGACGATCGGGTCGGAGACCTTCATCATCGTGGCCTTGAGGTGCACGGAGAACAGCACGCCCTCGGCCTTGGCGCGGGCGACCTGCGCGGCGAGGAACTCGTTGAGCGCGGCGGCGCGCATCACGGAGGCGTCGACGACCTCGCCCGCGAGCACCGGTACGGACTCGCGCAGCACCGTGGTGGTGCCGTCCTCGCCGAGCAGCTCGATGCGCAGCGCACCGGCCTCGGAGATCACCGTGGACTTCTCGGTGGAGCGGAAGTCGTTCTCGCCCATGGTCGCGACGTTGGTCTTGGACTCGGCGGTCCAGGCGCCCATGCGGTGCGGGTGGGTCTTGGCGTAGTTCTTGACCGAGGCGGGGGCGCGGCGGTCGGAGTTGCCCTCACGCAGCACCGGGTTCACGGCGGAGCCCTTGACCTTGTCGTAGCGGGCCTGGACGTCCCGCTCCTCGTCGGTCTTGGGGTCGTCCGGGTAGTTCGGCAGCGCGTAGCCCTGGCCCTGCAGCTCGGCGATCGCGGCCTTCAGCTGCGGGATCGAGGCCGAGATGTTCGGCAGCTTGATGATGTTGGCCTCGGGCGTCTTGGCCAGCTCGCCCAGCTCGTGGAGGGCGTCCGGGATCCGCTGGTCCTCGGTCAGGTACTCCGGGAACAGGGCGATGATGCGCCCGGCCAGCGAGATGTCACGGGTCTCCACAGCGACACCCGCCTGCGAGGCGTACGCCTGGACCACCGGCAGGAAGGAATACGTCGCCAGGGCCGGGGCCTCGTCAGTGTGCGTATAGAAGATGGTCGAGTCAGTCACCGGGTGCTCCGCTCCACGTCTGCAACATTGCTCGACATCAAGATATCTCCTGATCGAGGTCGGCTCGACAGGGGTCCGGCCACACGTCCCACACTCCGGAACCGATCTGCGCTACCGCCGTGCAACCAAAGCGGCCGATCCAGGGTCCTGGAAGGAGATCGTGCATCTGATCGTCGACGGCCGGAGCTGACCTCCCGGCCGCCAGAGCGAAAGCTGACCATGAGATATCGCAGCAGAGTGACGGCCCCCGCGGCCGCCCTGATCGGCACGGCCGCGGCACTGACCGTGGGGGGTACGGCGTCCGCCGCACCGAACGGCAGGCGCACGCCGAAGGACGACGGCACGCCGGGCCCCGAGACTCTCGGCGACTCCGTCTTCCCGACCCTCGGCAACGACGGCTACCGCGCCTTGGCCTACCACCTCGACTTCTCCTACGACTCGACGACCAAGCTCGTCGACGCCACCGCCGTCCTGAGGATCAGCACCACCCAGGCACTCAGCCGCTTCTCCCTGGACGCCCTCGGCCTGGACATACGCTCCGTCCGCGTCGGCGGCCGCACCGCCGCCTTCGAGCAGGCTGACGAGAAGCTGCGGATCACGCCCGACCGCCCGCTGCCCGCCGCGGCCCGGACGACGGTGTGCATCGAGTACGGCGCGGACCCGAGCCGCACCCTCGCGCACACCGCCTGGGTCGTCACGCCGGACGGCTTCGCGATCTGCCCGCAGCCGAACTCGGCGCACACCGTCTTCCCGTGCAACGACCACCCGTCGGACAAGGCGGAATTCACCTTCCGCGTCACCGTCCCGGCAGGCCTGCGGGGCGTCGCGAACGGACTGCTCACCGGCACCGAGACCCTCGCCGACGGCCGCACCGCGTACTCGTACCGCTCCCGCGAGCCGATGGCCACCGAACTGGTGCAGATCACCGTCGGCGACTACGTCGTCAAGGACCGGCAGGGCCCGCACGGGCTGCCGCTGCGCGACGTCGTGCCGACCGCCCGGGCCGCCGCCCTGGAACCGGCGCTGGCGCTCACGCCCGGGCTGGTCGACTGGCTGGAGCAGCGGCTCGGGGCGTTCCCGTTCGAGACGTACGGGCTGCTCCCCTGCAACTCCGACAACCCGAACGCCTTCGACTTCACCGGCCTGGAGACCCAGACCCTCACCCTGTACAAGCCGAACTTCCTGCTCCAGGAGGAGAAGAAGATCGGCTCGCACATGATGCACGAGCTGGTCCACTCCTGGTTCGGCAACCTCGTCAGCCCCGCCAACTGGGCCGATCTGTGGCTGAACGAGGGTCACGCCGACTACTACGGACTGCTGTACCGCTACGAGCGCGGCTGGACCGACTCGCTCGGCTACAGCACGTTCGAGGACCGTATGAAGTACACCTACGGCGTCGGCGACCAGTGGCGCCACGACTCGGGGCCGGTCGCGGCCCCGAACGCGGTGAACCTCTTCGACAGCCAGCGCTACACGGGCGGCGTGCTGGTCCTGTACGCGCTGCGCCAGGTCGTCGGCGAGGACGTCTTCCACGCCATCGAGCGGTGCTTCCTGGACCGGTACCGGGGTTCCTCGGTGACGACGGACGACTACATCGCCGTCGCTTCGGAGGTCTCCGGGCAGGATCTGTCCGGATTCCTCAAGGACTGGCTCTACGGTACGAAGACGCCGCGGATGCCCGGCCACCCGGACTGGACGGTCAAGCCGGTGAGCTCGGCGCTCGCCTCCCCGCACAGCCGCCGGGGCGGGCACTGGCACGAGAACTCCGCGACGCTCTGACCTCGTTGACCCTTGAGGGGCTCAGTCGAGGCGGGCGGCGGACACCTCGCCCGCCTCGACGACCGTCCCCTGTGGGCCGCGCTGCTGCGGGATGGTCACGGACCCCTGCTGCAGCGCCACCGTCCGCGCCGGCGCCGGGATGCGGATGCCCTCTTGGCGGTAGCGCTTGTGCAGCGCCTTGATGAACTCGTGCTTGATCCGGAACTGGTCGCTGAACTCGCCCACGCCCAGGATGACCGTGAAACCGATCCTGGAGTCGCCGAAGGTGTGGAAGCGGATCGCCGGCTCGTGCTCCGGGACCGCACCGGCGACCTGGGTCATCACCTCGGCGATGACCTCCAGGGTCACGCGCTCCACCTGCTCCAGGTCGCTGTCGTAGGCGACTCCGACCTGGACCAGGACGGTCAGCCGCTGCTCGGGCCGCATGAAGTTGGTCATGTTCGTCTTCGCGAGCTGCCCGTTGGGGATGACGACCAGGTTGTTGGAGAGCGCGCGCACGGTCGTCTGACGCCAGTTGATGTCCTCGACGTAGCCTTCCTCGCCGCTGCTCAGCCGGATGTAGTCACCGGGCTGCACGGTCTTCGAGGCCAGGATGTGGATGCCCGCGAAGAGGTTGGCGAGGGTGTCCTGCAGTGCCAGCGCGACGGCCAGACCGCCCACGCCCAGGGCGGTGAGCATCGGGGCGATCGAGATGCCCAGCGTCTGCAGGACCACCAGGAAGCCGATCGCCAGGACCAGCACCCGGGTGATGTTCACGAAGATCGTGGCGGATCCGGCGACCCCGGAGCGGGAGGTGGTGACCGCCCGCACCAGACCGGCGATCACCCGGGCCGCCGACACCGTGACGACGAAGATGAGCACCACCGTCAGCACCTGGTTGACGTGGTTCTGGACCGTCCTGGTCAGCGGCAGCGCCGCTCCCGCAGAGGCCGCACCGCCCACGACCGCCGCCCACGGCACCACCGTGCGCAGGGCGTCGACGATGACGTCGTCGCCGCTCCAGCGGGTGCGGTCGGCGTGCTTGCCCAGCCAGCGCAGCAGCATGCGCAGCAGGAACGCGGCCAACAGGCCCGCCGCCAGCGCGACTGATGCTATGACCAGGTCGTCCACGGTGAGGGCTCGGTTCACGGGCTACCTCCAAGGTCGGGATGTGCGGCCGCTCATCCTGCCCTATTCCGCACAGGAGTTCGTACCTGGTGGCCGACGGGACGGTGCGGTTTCGGACGACGTCCTACGCCGGTTCCGCCTGGCCGCGCTCGCAGCCGTACGCGGTTCACACGTCGGTGAACGACCCGCCCCGTCCGGCTCCGGCCGCGAACCGTGCCGCCCCTTCCAAACCCTCTGCCAACGCCCCCATCCCGTACCGGAGTTCGCCCCCCATCGCCGCAGACTCGTCCAACCCGTCCTGCTCCAGCACCGAAGCCCGGTCGCCGCGCAGACAGGCCTGCGGGAAGCGGGCGATCTCGGCGGCCAGTGTCTCCGCCGCGGTGCGGGCCGTGCCGGTGGGGACGAGGCGGTTGGCGAGGCCCATCTCGTAGGCCTCGCGTGCCGGTACCGCCCGCCCGGTGAGGATCATGTCCAGGGCGCGACTCTGCCCGATCAGCCGGGGCAGCCGTACCGTGCCGCCGTCGATGAGCGGGACGCCCCAGCGGCGGCAGAACACGCCGAATACGGCGTCCTCCTCGGCGACCCGCAGATCGCACCAGAGCGCCAGCTCGAGCCCGCCCGCCACGGCATGCCCCGCGATCGCGGCGATCACCGGCTTGGACAGCCGAAGCCGCGTCGGCCCCATCGGGCCGTCGCCGTCCTCCGCGACCCGGTTGCCGCGGTCGGTGCCGAGCGCCTTGAGGTCGGCGCCCGCGCAGAACGTGCCGCCCTCGCCCCACAGCACCGCCACCCGCGCCTCTTCGTCCCCCTCGAACTCCCGGAAGGCGGCGACGAGTTCGGCGGCCGTAGGACCGTCCACCGCGTTGCGGACCTCGGGGCGGGAGAGGACGACGGTGGTGACGTGTCCCTGGCGTTCGGTACGGACCGGCATGCTGGGGCCCCTTTCTCCGACAGTGCCGGTGCGGGCGGCGACCGGCGGGGCGATCGTGGAACGGCTGTGCGAGGCTGGATCACCGTACAGAGGGAGTGTTGCTGATGGCAGCTGCACATGCGGGCGCGCCGCCGGTCGCCGTCGTGACCGGCGCCAACCGTGGCATCGGATACGAGGTCGTACGGCAGCTCGCCGCCCGCGGCCACCACGTGGTGCTCGGCTCCCGTGACCTCGCGAAGGGGCGCACTGCCGCCGCGCGCATCGACCCGGGCGGCGAGCGGGTGAGCGCAGTGCAGCTCGACGTCTCCGACGCGGCGAGCGTGGCCGCCATGACCGACTGGGTGAGCGGGAACCCGGGGCGCGTGGACGTGGTCGTCAACAACGCGGCGATCCTGTACGACACCTGGGCGCAGGCCCGGTCGGCCGATCTCGGTGAGGTGCAACGGGCCCTGGACACGAATCTGTTCGGAGCCTGGCGGGTCACTCAGGCGCTGCTGCCGCTGCTGGAGCGCAGTCCGCATCCGCGGGTGGTGATGGTCAGCAGCGAGGGCGGCTCGCTGCAGTCGATGAGCGGCGGCACCCCTGCCTACAGCGTCTCCAAGGCCGCGCTCAATGCTCTGACGTGCCTACTGGCCGGTGAGTTGCGTCGGCAGCGCATCCTCGTCAACGCCATCTGTCCCGGTTGGGTAGCCACCGACATGGGCGGCCATGGCGGGCGTCCCGTCGCCGAAGGTGCCGCCGGGATCGTGTGGGCGGCCACGCTGCCCGACAACGGGCCGACCGGGGGGTTCTTCCGGGACGGGAAACCGATTCCCTGGTGAGGCTCGGGAGCCGGCTCAGATCACCTTCAGGCGGACCAGCGCGCCCAGGGTCAGTGCGCCCGGCAGCAGCGGCAGCCACACCGTGATGATCCGGTAGGCGAGCACGACCGCGGTCGCCACGGCCGCCGGGCCGCCCGCGGCCACCAGGGCCACGACCAGCGCCGCCTCCACCGAGCCGAGCCCGCCCGGCGTCGGCACCAACGCGACCGCGACCGTCGCCGCCAGATAGGCGACCGCCATGTGCACGGGCGGCACCGGCAGCCCGAGCGACAGCCCGACCAGGACCAGCCCGGCCGCCTGCAGCGCGGGGAAGGCGAGCGAACCGCCCCACAGCGCGAGCGCCCGGGACGGGCGGGTGTGCACCGAGCGCAGTTCGCACAGCGCCGTGCGCAGGAAGGACAGCGCGGCCGTCCGCACCCGGCGGACGAGCAGCAGGAACCCCACGGCCAGGACCGCGACCGCGCCGACTGTGAACAGCAGCGGACCCACGGAGCGGTGGGGCAGCAGATTGTCGAACTGCAGCGCATCGGGGAAGACGAGCAGCAGCGCGATCAAGAGGCCCAGCCGGGTGACCGACTCCGCCAGCAGGTACAGGGCGAGCGCCGCCGAGGAGCGGGCGAGCGGGATGCCGCACACGGTCATGAACCGCAGGTTGACCGCGCCCGCGCCGAGGCCGGTCGGCAGCAGGTGGTTGGCCGAGCCCGCCGCGAACTGGGTGGCGAGCAGTCGCCGTCTGGGCAGCCGGTCGACGACCGCGCCCTGCCGGGTGAAGGCGGCCGCCACCCAGGTCAGGCAGGTAGCGCCGGCCGCAGCCAGCAGCCAGGGCCACTCGGCGGCCCGCAGATGACCGAAGCCCTCGACGAGGACCGAGCGGTGCTGAACGGCCACGACGGACACGAGCAGCAGCGGCAGCAGGCACAGGATCTGCCGGAGCACGCGGGCCGGGACGCGTCGGGGGAATCGTCCTGGGGGGAGTGGCCCTTGGGGAAGGTGTACCGCAGTCACATCGGGAGAGGGTTTCCAGGCCGTGCCAACGGCGGGTTGCGGAAGCGGGGACAGCGGCTGAAGCGGGGGCAGCGGCTTGCGTACGGTCATCGGGTCCTTCGCCGGAGACGTCGGGAAAACATTGACCTCAACGACGCTTGAGGTCTTACGGTCTCCCTCATGAGCATGGAGACCACAGCCTGGATGCAGCTGCACAGTGTCATGAACGCCGAGCAGGAGCGGCGCCCCCTGGCGCGCGACACGCTGCGTCGCATCGCCGCCTTCGCCCGCCCGCACCGCGCCCGCATGGCGCAGTTCGTGCTGCTCGGGGTGGTGACCGCGCTGCTCGCCGTCGCGACCCCCGTACTGGCCGGGCGCGTCGTGAACGCGATCGTGTCGGGTCGCGACGAGGGCACGGTCGTACGCCTGGCCCTGCTCATCGCGCTCATCGCGGTCGCGGAGGCGGCCCTCGGCATCCTCGGCAGGAGGCTTTCGGCGACGCTCGGGGAGGGACTCATCCTCGATCTGCGCACGGCTGTGTTCGATCATGTGCAGCGGATGCCGGTCGCGTTCTTCACACGCACACGTACGGGAGCACTGGTCTCCCGTCTCAACAACGACGTGATCGGTGCGCAGCGTGCGTTCAGCAACACCCTGTCCGGAGTGGTCAGCAACCTGGTCACCCTGCTGCTCACCCTCGCCGTCATGCTGACGCTGTCCTGGCAGATCACGCTGCTCGCGCTGGTGCTGCTGCCGGCGTTCGTGATCCCCGCCCGCCGCATGGGCAGCCGCATGGCCCGTATGCAGCGGGAGGCGGCCACCCTCAACGCGGCGATGGGCACCCGGATGACCGAGCGGTTCTCCGCTCCGGGGGCCACGCTCGTCAAGCTCTTCGGGCGGCCGGAGGAGGAGTCGGTGGAGTTCGCGGCCCGCGCCCGCCGGGTCGCGGAGATCGGCGTACGCACCGCGACGGCCCAGTCGGTGTTCATCACCGCACTGACCCTGGTCTCCTCCCTGGCCCTCGCCCTGGTCTACGGCCTCGGCGGCTGGTTCGCGCTGCGCGGCAGCCTGGAGCCGGGCGCGGTGGTGTCGCTGGCGCTGCTGCTGACCCGTATGTACGCGCCGCTCACCTCGCTCGCCGGGGCGCGCGTCGAGGTGATGAGCGCCCTGGTCAGCTTCGAGCGGGTCTTCGAGGTGCTCGACCTCAAGCCCCTCATCGAGGAGAAGCCCGACGCGCACACCGTGCCGGACGGCCCGGTCTCCGTCGAGTTCGACGACGTCCGCTTCGCCTACCCGTCCGCCGACAAGGTCTCCCTGGCCTCCCTGGAGGAGGTGGCGAGCCTGGACACCCGGGGCGGCGCCGAGGTCCTGCACGGCATCTCCTTCCGCGCCGAACCCGGCCAGACGGTCGCACTCGTCGGTTCGTCCGGTGCGGGCAAGTCGACGATCGCCGCACTGCTTCCGCGCCTCTACGACGTCGACGGGGGCGCCGTACGCGTCGGCGGCAGCGATGTCCGTGACCTGACCGCCGCGTCCCTGCGCGCCACCCTCGGCATGGTCACCCAGGACGGCCACCTCTTCCACGACACGGTCCGCGCCAACCTTCTGCTGGCCGCCCCCACCGCCACCGAAGCCGAACTGTGGGACGCCCTGCGCCGCTCCCGTCTCGACGATCTCGTACGGTCCCTGCCCGACGGTCTCGACACAGTTGTCGGCGAGCGCGGCTACCGTCTCTCCGGCGGCGAACGCCAGCGCATGACCATCGCCCGGCTGCTGCTGGCCCGCCAGCGCGTGGTCATCCTCGACGAGGCCACCGCCCACCTCGACAACACCTCGGAGGCCGCCGTACAGGAGGCGCTGGCCGAGGCGCTGGAGGGCCGCACCGCCGTCGTGATCGCCCACCGGCTGTCCACGGTGCGGGCGGCGGACGTGATCCTGGTGGTCGAGGGCGGGCTGATCGTGGAGCGGGGAACGCACGAGGAACTGCTGGTGGCCGGCGGGCGGTATGCGGAGCTGTACCGGACGCAGTTCGAGGAGCGGGCGGCGGAGGCGACCGGGATCGCCGCCGGGGAGGCCGTGGCGTAGGAGACGCGTCGACCCCGAGGGGCGGTGTTGCCACCCCTCGGGGTTCCGTTGTCTCACCGGATCAGTGCGTCGGTCCTACGGGACCAGCGCGTCCCGCTTCCTGCCCACCCGCTCGCGGACCAGAGCGAAGACCACCACGCCGAGCGCCACCAGGGTGGACAGGACCACCTGGTCGCGTCCGCCGCCGTCGGCCGTGTCGGTGAGCATGTAGCCGAGGACGAAGGTGATCAGGGCGATGGTGGCCCAGGTCAGGTAGGGGTAGAGCCACATCCTGACGACGAGCTTCTCCGGCGTCTCCCGTTCGATGATCCTGCGCATCCGCAGTTGCGAGAAGCAGATCACCAGCCACACGAACAGGGCGATCGCACCGGAGGAGTTGAGCAGGAACTGGAAGACCGTGTCCGGCCACAGGTAGTTGAAGGCGACCGCGACGAAGCCGAAGACCACCGAGGCCAGGATGGCCGCCTGCGGCACACCGCGCTGCGTGGTGCGCCCGAAGGAGGCGGGCGCGTCACTGCGCCGGGCCAGCGAGAACGCCATGCGCGAGGCGGTGTACAGACCGGAGTTGAGACAGGACAGCACCGAGGTCAGCACGATGGCGTTCATGATCTGGCTCGCGTGCGGGATGCCGATGGAGCTCAGCGCGGCGACGTAGGAGCCGTCCTTGAGGATGGCCGGGTCGTCCCAGCGCAGCAGCGACACCACGATCAGGATCGAGCCCAGGTAGAACACGGCGATACGCCAGATCACGCTGTTGGTCGCCTTGGTGACCGCGCCCTGCGGGTCGGCGGACTCGCCGGCCGCGAGCGTGACGATCTCGCTGCCCATGAAGGAGAAGACCACCATCAGCACGCCGGTGAGGATCGCCCCTGGCCCGTGCGGCAGGAAGCCGCCGTGGCCGGTCAGGTTGGAGAAGCCGGACGCCGGGTGGTCGGAGCCGGGCAGCAGGCCGAAGATGGCGAGACCGCCCACCACGATGAACGCGGCGATGGCGACCACCTTGATGCCCGCGAACCAGAACTCGAACTCGCCGTAGGAGCTGACCGAGGCCAGGTTGGAGGCGGTCAGCACGACCATGACGATCAGCGCCCAGCCCCACTGCGGGACCGCCGGTATCCAGCCGGCCAGGATCTTCGCGCCCGCGGTCGCCTCGACGGCGAGCACCACGACCCAGAAGAACCAGTAAAGCCAGCCGATGGTGAACCCGGCCCAGCGGCCCAGCGCCCGGTCGGCGTACGCGGAGAACGAGCCCGAGGTGGGGTTGGCCGCGGCCATCTCGCCCAGCATCCGCATGACGAGGACGACGAGGACGCCGACGAGGGCGTAGGAGATGAGGATTCCGGGGCCCGCGGCGGCGATGCCGGAGCCGGAGCCGACGAACAGGCCGGCGCCGATGACGCCGCCGATGGCGATCATCGACAGATGGCGGTTCTTCAGGCCGGCCTTGAGGCCGGGCTCGGCGGGCGGACTCTGGGTGAGCGTTGAGGTCATCACACATCCATGAGGGGAGCGGGGACGGTGACCGGGAAATTAGTTCAGTACGATCCAAAAGAACAGTCTTGTTTAACTGTTCACCATGCCCTATTTTCCGAGCATGCATCCGAGCGCGCACAGGACCCTGCTCCGCCGCCCGCCGTAACCCCCGCTCAGCAGGCCGTTAAGGTGACGTCGTGGTGAATGCAGCGGGCAAGTTCGGGCCCTACGGCCAGCCGACACCGGCGTCGGCCGCCGGTGTGCACGACGCCCGAGTGCTGCCCGGCCGCGGCCAGACCGGCGCGGAACTCGTCCGCTCCCGGATCGCCCTGCAGGTGCGCCTGACCTCGGTCTCCCCGGGGGACCGGCTGCCCGACGCCGGCGTTTTGGCCGAGGAACTGGGCATCGGGGAGATCACGGTGCGGCGCGCGCTGGAGGCCATGTGCCAGGACGGCCTGCTCGACCGCAGGCGCGGCCGGACCGGCGGCACCTTCGTCGCCCAGGGCTGGGACACGATCGTCCCGGCGCTGCACGACGAGGGCGAGGCGGCCTCGCTGAGCGCCTTCCACCTGCTCCTGGAGTGCGGCCTCGTGGCCCACGCCGCGGGCGAGGTCCCGGCCGACCGGCTCGACGGCCTCCAGGCGCTGGTCGACGAGATGGACCTGACCGAAGACCCCGGACAGCTGCTGATGCTGGAGACCCGCTTCCACCTCGACCTCGCCGAGGCACTCGGCGGCGCAGGCGTCAGGGAACTGACCGCCGATCTCCTGGGCAGGATGTGCCTGGTCCAGCCCACCCCGGACCTCGCGGTCGTACGGGCGCGCAACCGCTGCCACGCCGACCTGCTCACCGAACTCGGCCGCGGCGCGCTGGACCCGGCCGTACAGGCAGTGAAGGCACACCAGCACACCCACCCCGGCTGACACCCGCAGCGCCCCGCTCGCACCGCCGCACCGGATCAGAAGGAGCCGCCGCCATGCCCGACCCCAAAGCCGTCGGCCCGCCGCCGACGCCGGGCGCCGTCGGCGGCACGCCCCAGCGGCTGCGCGGCGGCGTGCTCGGCATGGCCGACATCGCCGCCGCCACCATGGCCAACGTCGGCCCGGCCATGAGCTTCTTCTTCGGCTTCGCCTTCCTGTCCACCACCGCCGGAGTGGCGTCCCCGCTGACCATCCTCGCCGCGGGCATTGCGGTCGCCCTGCTGGGCAACACGCTCGCCCAGTTCTCCCGCGCGCACCCCTCCGCGGGCAGCTTCATCACCTTCGTGGGCAAGACCTTCGGGCCGGTCAGCGCGGTGACCACGGCCCTGCTGGCCGTACTCGGCTACATCATCGCGATGGCCTCCGTCATCGCGATCTCCGGCGGCTTCGTGCAGATCACCCTGCACCACTACACCGGCGTCGACCTGCCCTGGATCATCTGGACCCTGCTGCTGACCGGCCTGGCGGTGGTGCTGATGCTGCGCGGGGTGGTGGTCTCCACCAAGTGGGCCGGCTACTTCTTCGGCGTCGAGATGCTCGTGCTCGTCGTGGTCTCGGTCGCGGCGCTGGTCGAACACCGCGGCAACCTCTCCGCCGCGCCGTTCCTGCCCGGCCACATCCACCACGGCCTCAGGGGCCTGGCGGCGGGCTTCCCCCTCGCGGTCTACCTCTTCATCGGCTGGGAGAACTCGGCGGCCCTGGCCGAGGAGACGGAGAACCCCCGGCGCAACGTCGGCCGCGCCGTGTTCTCCTCCATCGGCATCATGACCGTGAGCTACATCCTCTTCTCCTACGCCACGGTCACCGGCTTCGACTACGACGTCGCCCGGCTCGGCGAGGCCCGCATCCCGTTCATCGACGTCGCCCACCACACCCTCGGCGCGCTCGCCTTCCTCGCCTATCTCGGCGGCCTGACCTCCACCCTCGGCGTGCTGGTCGCCGGCATCAACTCCCAGGCCCGCCTGGTGTTCAACGCCGGACGCGAGGGACTCCTGCCGTCGTACCTCGGCTACGTGCACCCCACCCGCCGTACGCCGAACAACGCGATCGTCACCTTCGCCGCCATCTCCCTGCTGATCATCGGCGGCTGGGGCCTGGGCCATCTGCTCGGCGCCGACGGCGGTCCGATGAACCCCGTCGTCTTCTTCACCGAGTCCTCCAGCCTGGGCTCCATCCTGATCCTGCTGGTCTACCTCGCGTCCAACATCGCCCTGCCGCTGTACTACCGCCGCTACCGGCCGCAGGAGTTCCGCACCGGCCGCCACCTGGTGCTGCCCGCCCTCGGCGCGCTCGCCATCCTGGTCCCGCTGTACTACCTGGCCAAGCCCGGCCAGCCCGCGCCGTACAACTGGTTCCCCGTCGCGGCGCTGGCCGCCCTGCTGCTGTCCGTCGGTTATGCGACCCTGCTGGTCCGCCGCGATCCGGGCCTGGCCGAACGGGTCGGCTCGGTCGTCGCCGACGCCGAGTGAGGGTGTCCCCGGCCCGGCTCCGACGACTCCGACCGTCCGCACGGGACCGGGCCGACTCCTGTCCAATCTCTGTACAGGCGCCGGGCGTCTACGCGTGGCGTGCAGGTGACCGAAGGGGTGGTCACCGTGTCGGACCTCGGTCCGGGCAGCCGCGGTTTCGTCTGCGAGCGGGACGGTGAGGCCCTGCCGTTCGGATCAGGTCGGCTGTAGGGATCGGTGCCTTGCAGCCGACCCGAGCGGGGTCATGGGGCCCCGCTCGGGCGAAGCCGAAAGCTGGGGGAGCTATGCGGTTGCAAGGCGGACGAGGCTGCGACATCAGCCGCTTGCCGCGGCGGGTGACGCGGAGGGTCGGCGACCGACGACGATGCGGCTGGGTGCCCGACGCCCCTCAAGGCAGTGAGGGAGTGCGTGCCAGGGCCCGCGGCGCCGAGCTGGGTCGAACGACGGGGCCCGGGTTCGATACCCCGCTCGGGCAGCGCGTGCAGTCGGGCCGGTCGGCGTCTACCGCTCCAGCAGACCGGCGCGCAGTTCGAGCGGGGTCAGGTCGTGCCAGCGGCGTACCGCACGTCGCAGTGCGCTCACGTCGGCGAAGCCCGCCTGGCGGGTGATGTCACGGAGCGTCAGTTCCGGGCGCCGCAGGAGCTGTTCGACCTGCTCGCGACGGACTCCGTCGACGATCGCCTCGTACGTGGTGCCGCAGTCGGCCAGGCGGCGGCGCAGGGTGCGTTCGCTGGACGCGTGTCTGCGGGCCTGTTCGGTGAAGGAGGGGACGGCCGGAAGGCTCTGCGCGATGGAGATCTCCAGGACCTCCAGCAGGTCCTGCTGGTCGCGCCGTGAGGCCGTCTCCTTCTCCAGGACCTCCAGCACCGAGGCGTAGGTGATGGGGTCCCGGCCCGGCATGGCCGCACGGGCCCACCGGGCCGGGAACACCATGCGGTTGCCGGCGGCGTCGAAGCGCAGGGGGCAGCGGAACAGGTCGTCGAACGGGCGGGTGTCGCGCGGGGCGGGAAAGGCGAACGCGACCGTCTGCGGGGCGAACGCGGCGCCGATGCTCAGCCGGGTGAGGGTGACGACGCTGGAGTACGCCTCCTCGGTGAGGAAGACGGCGACCGTCGGATCCAGCGCGGGGTCCGGCAGATCGGCGCGCAGCACATAGCCGGCGTCCTCCCAGCGGGCCGACCACACCGTCATCGCCCCGGACAGGTTCTGAAAGCGGACCCCGGTCTCGATGGCGTCCTGAAGAGTGTCGGCGGCCATCATGGCCAGGCCGATCAGCCCCCACGCGGTGAGGTGCTGCGTCGCGCCCACCCGCAGCCCCAGATGCTCGTCGCCGGTCAGGCGCACCGCCTGGCGGATGACGTCACTGCCCTGCCGGTAGGAGACCCGCAGCGCGGCGGAGCCCATCACCGCCGGGTCCAGCCCCACGCGGGTGAGCAGCGGCTGCAGGTCGACGCCGGACTCGCCGACGACCCGGCCGAGGTAGCGCAGGATGTTCGGCGCGATGGTCGCCGAGGTGCTGCGGTTCGTTCCCGGAGATGTGACCGGTGCGGGAGCATCGGGCATCGCGTCCCCTCTCACCAGGGCGTTTCTCGCCTCACTGTAAGCAGCCGGGCCGCGCCTGTCGCGGGGGTGGCCGCCGGGGCCCCCTGTTCGGCCTCCGGCGCGCTGCACACGTCTTTTCGCCGTCCCTACCTTGTGCCGAACCCGCCCATTCTGCGCTCTCGCGCCGGTGTACCGAAGGCTCACCATGATCGCACCTGTTCAGACTCCGGCCCGGCGACGAACCGTGCGCCGCAGCCCTCATACGGCGGCCCGAGGGGCCGTGGCGACGGTGTTCGCCGCCCAGGGAGCGGCGGTGGCCGCGGTGTCCACCACGGTGCCCGCCGTCAAGGAGCGTCTCGCGCTCTCCCCGCTGACGATGACCGTGCTCGTCGTGACCGTCGCGCTCAGCGCGGGCGTCGGCAGCTTCGCCGGGCTGGCCGTGATCCGGCGTGTCGGGCTGGTCGCCGCGATGCGGGTCGGCGTCCTGGCGACCGCCGCGGCCCTGCTGCTGATCAGCTGGGCTCCCAGCCGGGCCGTGGCCGCCGTGTCCTACGCACTGTTCGGCATGGCCCTGGGCTGCATCGACGTGTCGGCGAACGCGCGGGCCGCGGCCGTTGAAAGCCACTACGGCCGGAGCATCTTCGCCTCCTTCTACGCCGCCTGGAGCGCGGCCGGAATCGCGGCCGCGCTGCTGACCGCGGGCACCGCTCACCTCGGCTGGCCCGTCGAGTACACGCTGACCGCTCAGGCCGGCCTTGTTCTGGCCCTTGCCCTGACCGTCCGCGCCCACGAGCTTCCCACCGACTCACCCCTCGCCGTGTCCGCCCATGAGGAGACCCGCGGAGATTCCGTCGCGCTCGGCCGCGGACTGTGGGGCAGACTCGCCCCGTTCGGCCTGGTCCTCCTGGTCGCCTATGTCATCGACTCCACGGTCTCGTCGTGGTCGACGCTGTACCTCCACCAGACGCTGGACACCGCCCTGTCCCTCGCACCCCTGGCCTATGCGGCCTATCAGGTGGGCACCGTCACGGGGCGGACCTGCGCCGACCGTCTCGTACGTACCCTCGGCCCGGTGGCGGTGATCCGTGCCGCCACGGTGCTCACCGCCGCCGCCCTGGCCGGACTGGCGGCAGCACCCGCCTGGCCGTACGCCGTCCTGGCTGCCGCGTGCACCGGGCTCGGGGTCTCCGCACTCGTGCCCCTGTGCCTCGCCTCTGCCGGACGCCTGCGACCGGGGGCGACCGAGGCGGTTCTGGCCCGTATGAACGTCTTCAACTACGCGGGCGTACTCGTGGGCGGCGCCGCCAGCGGAATCCTCGGGTCCACCGGCCATTTCCGCCTCGCCTACGCCATCCCCGCCGCACTCGTCCTCGCGCTCCTGACGACCGCACGGTCTTTCGCATGGCCGCCCAGGCCCCCTCTCTGACCGGCCGGACCATTTCCCGCTGAACTGCAGATGAATAAGTTTCCTTCCACCGATAGAAAAGGGATCCCCTCATGGGAAAAAACCAGTACGACACCTGCGTGATCGGAGCGGGACCTGCCGGGCTCGCGGTCGCCAGAGCCCTGACGGAGCGGAACCTGCCGTACACGCACCTTGAGCGGCACACCGGGCCGGGCGGAATCTGGGACATCGACAATCCCGGCAGCCCGATGTACGAGTCGGCTCATTTCATTTCCAGCAAAACCCTCTCGGGCTTCGGAGGATTTCCGATGCCCGACGAATTCGCCGACTATCCGCCGCACCGGCAGATCCTCTCGTATCTGACGTCCTTCGCCGACGCCTACGGACTGACGGAGCGCATCCAGTTCGGCGTCGAGGTCGAAAGCGTGGAAAAGAACGCCGACGGCACCTGGACGGTAACCCGGACCGACGGACCGCAGACCGTGCACAGCCAGGTCGTGGTGTGTACGGGGTCGCAGTGGCACCCCAACGTTCCTGAACTGCCCGGCAACTTCACCGGGGAGGTCCGCCACACGGTCGGCTACCGCAGCGCGGAGGAGCTGCGCGGCAAGCGCGTCCTGGTCGTGGGCGCCGGGAACTCCGGCTGCGACATCGCGTGCGACGCGGCCCGCAGCGCGGACCACGCGGTGATCAGCATGCGCCGCGGCTACTGGTTCATCCCCAAGCACCTCTTCGGCCGGCCCGTGGACACCATCGCCAACGACGGGCCGCACCTGCCGATGTGGCTGGCGCAGCGGGTCTTCGGCACCCTCCTGCGGATCATCAACGGCGACCCGACGCGCCTGGGCCTGCAGAAGCCGGACCACAAACTGTTCGAGACCCACCCCACGATCAACTCGATGCTGATCCACCACCTCCAGCACGGCGACATCTCAGCCAGGCCGGGGATCGCCCGCACCGAGGGCCGCACGGTCCACTTCACGGACGGCACCCGCGACGACTTCGACCTGATCCTGCTGGCCACGGGTTACGTCCACCAAGTGCCGGTCGCGCAGAAGTACTTCGGCGACGAGCAACACCCCGACCTGTACCTGTCGTCGTTCTCCCGCGAGCACCAGGGCCTGTTCGGAGTCGGCTTCGTCGAGACCAACTCCGGCGCCTACCGGCTCTTCGACACCCAGGCCCAGCTGATCGCCGGGCACATCGACGACGTGGCGCAGGGACTGCCGAACGCGCAGCGATTCGCGGGCGTGATCCGTAACGACCGTCCGGACCTGTCCGGCGGCCTCAAGTTCGTCGACTCGCCCCGGCACACCGGCTACGTCGACAGCGAGGCCCTCGTGAAGCACCTTGCCAAGATCGCGGCCGACATGGGCTGGCGCACCGAAGGCCTACCGCCGCGCGTGCGGTCCCTGCGGGACGCGGAGGTGGTGTCGTGAGCGGCTTCGACTTCCGTGACAAGGTCATGCTGGTGACCGGCGGCGCCGGCGGGATCGGCAGCGCGATGAGCCGCCGCTTCGCCACCGGCGGCGCCCGCTGCGTGGTCGTCGACATCGACGAGGCCCGCGCCAAGCGCGTCGCCGCCGAGCTTCCCGGCGCCGGCCACACCGCTCTCGGCTGCGACCTCACCGACCGCGCCCAGGTGGAACTCCTCTTCGACCAGGTCGCCGACGTGTACGGACGCCTCGACGTGCTTGTCAACAACGTGGGAATGACCAACGCCGAACGCTTCGACGTACGCAGCGTCGAGAGCATCGAGGAGGAGATCGCCCTCAACCTGACCTCGCCGCTGGTCGCTACCAGGATCGCGATCCCGCTGCTGCGAGCCTCCCAGGATGCCCGAGTGGTCACCACCGTCTCCCTCGGCGGGATCTTCCCGCTGGGCGAGACCCCGATCTACACGGCCTCGAAGTTCGGGCTGCGCGGGGCGATGCTCGCCATCGGGCTCGACCTGAGGAGCAAGGGCATCCTGGCCGGGTCGGTGCTGCCGTCGGCGACCGACACCCGGATGCTGCGCCAGGAGGCCGTGGACGGCGGGAACTCCATGCAGTTCCAGGACCCACCGCAGCAGCCTGCCGACGTAGTCGCAGCCGTGGTGAGCCTGCTCGACAAGCCCCGCCTGGAGGCCTATCCCCGGACAGGGGAGTCCCGCCTGGTGCGGTTCGCGATGCTGGCGCCGAACCTGCTGCCGAAGGTGTTCCCGCTGTTCCGACGGAGAGGGGAGCGCGGCATGGCCCGCTATCTGGACGAGCTGCGCCGTCGGGGGCTGGCCCGGCAGACCGACGGACGCTGGGAGCTGGTGGAGGAGAAATGACCGCAGTCGAGGGCCCCGCCACGCTGGAGGTCGTCAACCCGGCCACCGGCGAACTGATCACCACCGTGCCGGCCACCAGTGCTGAGGACGTCACCAAGGCCGCCGAGCGGGCCGAGCAGGTCTTCGCATCGGGCGTGTGGTCCGGGTTGCCGGTCCGCGAGCGCAGCGCGGTGCTGCTGCGACTGGCCGACCTGATGGAACGCGACACCGGGATCCTGGCCCGGCTGGACAGCGAGGACGCGGGAAAGTCGATCACGGAATGCCTGACCGGCGACGTACCGGGCGCGATCGAGTCGATCCGCTGGTTCGCCGAAGCAGCCGACAAGGTGTTCGGCAGAATCGCCCCCGGCGGACCCGACGGCCTCGGCCTCATGAGCCGGGAACCGATCGGGGTGGTCGCGGCGATCCTGCCCTGGAACTACCCGCTGGCCATGACCGCGTGGAAGGTCGGCCCCGCGCTCGCCGCGGGCAACTGCCTGCTGGTCAAGCCCGCCGAGGCGACCCCGCGCTCGGCCCTGCACCTGGCCCGACTCGCCACCGAGGCGGGCCTGCCCGAAGGGGCCCTCACGGTCCTGCCCGGCCACGGAGCCGTCACCGGCACCGCCCTGGCCCGCAACCCCGTCGTAGGCGCCCTCTCCTTCACCGGCTCCACCGGCACCGGCCGCCGCATCCTGAAGGACGCGGCCGACACCAACTTCAAACGCGTCTCGCTGGAGATGGGCGGCAAGAGCCCCCAGGTGCTGATGGCCGACGCACTCTCCTACGGCGACGAACTCATCGACCACATGACCGAGGCCGCGTTCCTGACGATGGGACAGAACTGCACGGCCGGTTCCCGCGTCCTGGTCCACCACAGCATCGCCGACGAGGTCCTGGACCGCTTCACAACCGCAGCCGAACGCCTGGTCGTCGGCGACCCGGCGGACCCCCGCACGCAACTGGGCCCACTGATCAACCGGACGGCCTTCGACCGGGTCGCGGCGGCGGTGGAAGCCGCACGTTCCGGCGGAGCCCGCATCCACACCGGAGGCCTGCCGCACGGCCTGCCCCAGCGCGGCGCCTACTACCCGCCCACCGTGATCACCCACGCCCCCGAAGGCAGCGACGTCCTCACCCAGGAACTCTTCGGCCCCGTCGTCACCGTCCAGACCTTCACCTCCGAAGAAGAGGCGCTGCATCTGGCGAACGCCACCGAATACGGCCTCGCCGCCTCGGTGTGGACCCGCGACCTCGACACCGCCCTCCGACTGGCACGCGGCATCCAGGCCGGCGTGGTCTCCGTCAACGCCTACAGCGAGGGCGACATCACCACACCCTTCGGCGGCTGGAAACAGTCCGGATTCGGCGGCGTGGAGAAGTCGACCAACGCCTTCGACCAGTGGACCCGCGAGAAGACGGTCTGGATCCGCACCCGCTGATCCCGCTGAGGCCGTGTCAGGCATCCAAGCCTCGCCGTGTCGATGCCGGTGCCGCGGCGGCCCTTCCACTGCCGGGCCGAGCACACGGCGACCTCGGAGCGGGCGGGGATCACCTACCGGCTCGCCAGGCCGGGATCCGCGCGGTCCCGGACGACGGTGTGCAGCGCCGGGAGGCCCTCGGCGCCCCACTGCACCTGCCCCTGGCAGACGGCCGGAGCGAACCGCCATGGCCGCACGGACACCACCGGCGGGCCGCGCAGCCGCCCCGCCGGACGGCACTGACGGCGCTGGGCGCCCCCGGGCTTCGTACGAGCCCGGGGGCACCTTTGCCGTCGCAGATGCATGTCGGAAGGGCTGCCGGGCCGTGTCGGTTCACTCGGGAGGGGCGATCGTCATCAGGGGCGATGTATGCCTCGTGTTACCCTCGCTTGTTTGCGTGGTCGTCGCGGTGGGCAATTCTGCCTGTTCGGTTCCGCTTGTGCGCGGGCTGTATCACCCTGCCGGGCCTTCCTCGGTTCGTTCCTCTGCGGAAGGCTGTTCATGAAGCACCCCGATGACTTCGGCATCGCTCACGGCGGTCCCGCCCAGCCTGAGGCCACGACCCCGGCGCTGCCCCCAGCCGTCTCCTTCGCCGGTCTGGAACTGCCCGTGGGGGTGGTGCGGACACTGACCGGACTCGGGGTGCGTGAACTTTTTCCGATCCAGGCCGCCACACTTCCCGATGCCCTGAAGGGGCGCGACGTCCTGGGACGTGGACGCACCGGATCGGGCAAGACGCTCGCCTTCGGCCTGCCGCTGCTGACCCGTACGGCCGGGCGGCGCGCCGAACCGAAGCAGCCACTCGCTCTGATCCTCGTGCCCACCCGGGAGCTGGCCCAACAGGTCACCGAGGCGCTGGCGCCGTACGCCGAGGCCCTGCAGTTGCGGATGACCACGGTCGTCGGTGGCATGTCGATCGGCCGGCAGATCGCCGCGCTGCGCCAGGGAGCCGAGGTGGTCGTCGCCACCCCCGGACGCCTGCACGACCTGATCGAGCGCAACGCCTGCCGCCTGGGACGGGTAAGGATCACCGTGCTGGACGAAGCCGACCAGATGTGCGACTTGGGATTCCTGCCGCAGGTGGTCGACCTGCTCGACCAGGTACACCCCGACGGTCAGCGGATGCTGTTCTCGGCCACTCTGGATCGCGACGTCGACCAGCTGGTCCGCCGCTACCTGCACAACCCCGTCGTCCACTCGGTCGACCCGTCCGCGGGCACGATCACGACGATGGAGCACCACGTTCTGGTCGTCCACGGCCCTGACCGCTACGCCGTCACCACGGAGATCGCCGCCCGCGACGGCCGTGTACTGCTGTTCCTCGACACCAAGCACGCCGTCGACCAGCTCACCCGGCATCTGCGGGCCAGCGGCGTGCACGCCGGGGCCCTGCACAGCGGCAAGTCCCAGCCACAGCGCACACGGACCCTGGCGCAGTTCAAGAACGGCCAGATCACCGCTCTGGTGGCGACCAATGTCGCGGCCCGTGGCCTGCACGTCGACGACCTCGATCTCGTGGTCAACGTCGACCCGCCCACCGACCCCAAGGACTACGTGCACCGGGCGGGCCGCACCGCCCGCGCCGGTGAGTCCGGCAGCGTGGTCACGCTCGTACTGGCAGGCCAGCGCCGTGAGACGAGCGGCATGATGGCCGAGGCCGGCATCGAGGCAACCGTCACCAAGGTGCGCTCGGGCGAGGCGGAGCTGAGCCGGATCACCGGTGCCAAGGCTCCCTCCGGCACCCCGCTCGACGGCGGGCCCGCCGTCCCCCGGCCCAAGAACAGCAACGCGCCCTTCCGCGGCCTCGGCACCACCAAGGACCCCTCCCGCGGAGCCGGCGGCAGGTCCCGAAAGACCGGCGAGGCCCGCAAGCTCGCCGAGGCCCGCAAGGCGGCCCTCGTGCGGCGCAACAGCTGAGAGCCGTTGCCCGGCGGCCAATGTCCTGGCCGCGGGGTCGACAACCCGCGGCCCGGCCCGAAGCTGCCGCAGAAACGGAGCAGGATGATGTTGCCGACGTCCTGCACTGCGTCCGGCATGACAAGCTGTGCTTGCCCACCCCCCCGAACCCAGGAGGTCATCATGACCGCAGAGCCCGAATCCACCGGAGGTTCGGAGCCGGCTGGCCCCGAGATCTCTCCTCTGGCGGACAGCGACGGCAGCTACGACCTCAAGCGCAAGTTCCGCGAAGCCCTGGCGCGCAAGCGCGGTGCGCAGGCGGACGCCGCTGATATCGCCGCCAACCCCGATGCGTCGAAGGTCCGTTCCACGCGCGGCCCGGCTGCCAGCCAGCGCTCGTTCAGGCGTAAGAGCGGCGGCTGAGTCGATCAGCCCCGGCGATCCGGCCGCTGAACAGCCCCTTGGGCGCCGCCCACTTGCGCGCCCCATGCCGTGGCCCGCAGCGTGCACGTACCCCTGTGCGCGTTGCGGGCGAGGCGCAGCCGGCGGTCTCGTCTGTGGGAATGCCGCTGCGGCACCGAACAGGCTGTAGCCGGCGTTGGAGACGATCATGTCCACGAGACCGAGAGCCCGCCGGTCGAACAGCCGCTGCCACGCCATCTCCTGGTCGAGGAGGCAGGAGCGGAGCACTACGGCCAGTGCCCGCTGTCGGGGCACCACCGGCCGCATCGCGGCCCGGGAGGGCACGGAATCAGTGGGCTGATGCAGGGTGCGCGCGGTCGCGGTCGCCGTCGCACGTGTGCAGCGCTACCGGGTAACGGCTCGGGCCGTGTCGCACCGGTTGTCGCCGGGCAGCCCCGCGACGAGAACCAGGCCGGCGGGTCGTACCGACCTCATGCGGCCTCGCGGCTCACCACTTCGGAATCGTTCACCGGCCGAGCGCCCTGTCGTCCGCCCGCGCATCCCGGCTTGGCGCGACCGGGGGCACGTCGTGGCAGGTGAAGCCGAGTCGGGTCAGTGCCCGGCGCATCTCGGCCACCGTGAAGTCACGGCGGTTCTGCCTGGTGATCATTTCCCCGACCTGCATCACGGGGTAGACGCGGCGGTCGATGCTGACAGACACGCCGGTGACAGGTTCGGGCGGGACGCCGGTCATGGACTGTTCGATCTCGATCTTGGTCAGGTCGAAGGGGTACCGGGCGATGACACAGCGCATGGCTGCCTCCACGAAGTGGGGGAGAAGGCCGGGGACGGTGACCGGGTGACGGCGGTCGGGCGGGGTCGGTACGACGGTCAGGGCGTGAGAGCGAGCACGCCCAGGGCGTAGCCGTGTTCGTCGATCACGGGGGACACGTCCAGTGTCCGGATCCGCATGGCGGCCTCCGCCTCACCGAGTATCGATGTGGACGAGGTGAACGGCCCGCGGTCGAGTGGGATGTCCTGCAGCCGGGTTCGGTCGCTGTACCACGAGCCGCCGCGGTGTGCGGCGAGCTGGGCCCGTGTGACCAGTCCCGCGCACCGACCGTCCTCGTCCCGGAGGAGCAGATGCGGGACCCGCGCACCGATGAGGACGGACAGGGCCACGTCGACCGCCATGTGGTCGTCGACCTGCGGCCCGGGAGCATACATGGCGTCGCGGGCGGTCGGACCGGTGCCGTCGGCGCTGTCGAGCTCTTGTGTTCGGGGCGGGAACGTCGTCAAGGGCTTTTCCTCTTCGTTGGGGCGGGCAGGACGGGCGACGGCTCGTCCCGACCGCAGGGAATGCTTCCCCGGGCTTGAGCTATGGGTTGTTCCTCGGTACAGGCCGACGGCCCCGGGCGGCGGCCCGGCCGCTTCCGCCACGGCCGGCCCCCTGGCCGCTCCTCCCACGGTCGGCGGCCCGGCTCCTGTGATGCCGGCCGACGGATCCCCTGCTCTCGGGCCGTTCTTGGACCGGCGCGGGGAGGGTGACGGGCACGCCGGACGGGGTACGGGCACCGGTGATGCGGTGCAGTTCGGCCTCGCCCGGGCGGACCCGCACGATACGCGGAGTGATGTCCGCGTCGGCCATCAGACGGTCCATCGCGCGCCGCTGGTGCGGCAGCACGAGGGTGACGACCGTGCCGGACTCGCCTGCGCGGGCGGTACGGCCGCCGCGGTGCAGGTAGTCCTTGTGGTCGCCGGGCGGGTCGACGTTCACGACGAGGTCGAGGCCCTCGACGTGGATCCCGCGGGCGGCGACGTTGGTGGCCACCAGGGCCGTGACGTGGCCGTCCTTGAACTGGGCCAGTGTCCGGTTGCGCTGTGACTGGGACTTGCCGCCGTGCAGCGCCGAGGCGCGCACACCGACGGACAGCAGGTGTTTGGTCAGGCGGTCGACCGCGTGTTTGGTGTCCAGGAACATGATCACCCGCCCGTCGCGGGCGGCGATCTCGGTCGCCGTGGTGTGCTTGCCGGCGTCGTCCACATGCAGCAGATGGTGCTCCATGGTGGTGACGGCTCCCGCGGACGGGTCGACCGAGTGCACCACGGGGTCGTGGAGGTAACGGCGTACCAGGAGGTCGATGTTGCGGTCCAGAGTGGCCGAGAACAGCAGTCGCTGGCCGCTCGCAGGCACGAGGTCGAGCAACTGGGTCACCTGCGGCATGAAGCCCATGTCGGCCATCTGGTCGGCTTCGTCCAGGACGGTGACGGCGATCCGGTCCAGCAGGCAGTCCCGCCGTTCGATGAGGTCCTTGAGGCGGCCGGGCGTGGCGACGACGACCTCGGCACCGCCGCGCAGCGCGCTCGCCTGTCGGCCGATCGACATGCCGCCCACCACGGTGGCGAGCCGCAGCCGCAGGGTGCGGGCGTAGGGGGTGAGCGCGTCGGTGACCTGCTGGGCCAGTTCCCGGGTGGGGACGAGGACGAGGGCGAGCGGCTGCCGGGGCTGGGCCCGCTGTCCGTCCAACCGGGCCAGCAGCGGCAGGCCGAAGGCGAGCGTCTTGCCGGAGCCGGTACGGCCGCGGCCCAGGACGTCCCGGCCGGCCAGCGCGTTCGGCAGCGTGGCCGCCTGGATCGGGAAGGGCACGGTCACGCCCTCGGCGCCGAGGGCGGCCAGCAGACGTGCGGGCATGTCCAGCTCGGCGAAGGCCGCCACGGCCGGCAGCGGCTCGGTGAGGGTGGCCGGCAGCGCGAACTCCTGTTGGCGCGGGGCGGGGCGTGCGCCCCGGCCGGTCTTTCGCCCGACGGCCGGACGGGGACCCTGGCGGCCCGTCCCCCGAGTAGGGAAGCGGCTGCCGGAAGCGGTGCCTGTGTGACGGGGGGTGCGGTTCATGGAAGAACCTTCCTCGATGCGGCGTATCGAGGAATTCCGTCCAGCGGTGACGACCGCACGAGGATTCGCAAGAATGAGCCGAAGAAAAAAGAGCCGGGCCTCGTTGGCGCTGGAGCGGGGACGGTCGGCAGTCCGGAAAATCCGGAAAATGGGAAAATCAATGGGCTGGGGCCCGTACCCCAAGAGCACGGGCCCCAGCCACATGATGCGCGAACCACTGGCTCGCGACGATTCGCGTCTGCGTCAGGCGGGAACGATGTTCTCGGCCTGCGGGCCCTTCTGGCCCTGCGTGACGTCGAAGCTAACCTTCTGGCCTTCCTGAAGCTCGCGGAAGCCTCCGTTGCTGATGATGTTCGAGTAGTGGGCGAACACGTCAGCGCCGCCGCCCTCCTGCTCGATGAAGCCGAAGCCCTTTTCCGCGTTGAACCACTTCACGGTGCCAGATGCCATATTGAATCTCCCTTGGGGGGCAGTGCCGGACTCCGCACTTTACGAAGCCGAGTCGCCGCGATGATCACCCCTCCGGAAAGACTCCGGAAAGCTTCGCAAAGAAAAAATCTCTGGCAACCAAAACTGCAACTGACCCTACGTTAACACAGGCCGTATGGAGACGGTCATGCGTTTTCGGGAGCATCCTGTAATTATCCTCCCGTGTCGGGGTGTTTTTCTGTAGTGGCGGGACCAGGTTTCTGCGCCGCGCTCGTTCAGCTTCCGGCGTATTTCCCGGTTCAGACGCACGCCCGGCAGTGCCTCATTCCGCCTCTCCTGTCGACCCCCCGAGGCGATCGGTCTCGGCGAGGGCCAGCATGCGCGCGGCGGTCAGGGGGTTCTCGGGGTCGGCCGCGGCGGCCAGCAGCCGGGCGGCGGTTCCGGCCGGCTCGTCCGGCGGGACGACCAGGAGCACCCAGCGTCCCATGGAGCCGCAGTCGAGGGAGATGACGTGCGTCTCGCCCCCGGGGCCGGCCGGCTCCACGGCGATCACCCGGCCGGGCGCCATGACGGTGCGCGGGGTGTCGGGCCATTCGCTGGGGTTCACGGTTACCCGCACCGCCGTGTCCAGGTCCGGATCCAACGAGCCGACGAGCGAGGGGAGTTCGAGCTCCAGCGCATTGCAGCGCGGCCACCAGGCACCGTCCAGCGGGCCGTGGCTGATGTCCGGGGTGAGGGACAGGCGAGGTGTGGGCATGCGATACGTGTGCGCGTCGGCCGAAGACGCGTCTTCCGCCGGTGTTCCGCCGGGTTCCATCGTGCGGTCCCGTCCCGGGAGCCGTCGGACGACTGCCCGTTTCGTCACTCGCCGGGAACGGCACCGCTGGTCGCGCTGCGCGAAGAGCTCTCGGTGCGGTCAGGTTACCTCTGGACGAGGAGAAGAGGCGGGGGCGGTCGTGCGGCTGTGCCTCCTCTGGCGTCACCCGGTCCTCCTGATCCTCCGTCAGACGGATGCCCTCGTGTGTCGGCGAGACGGTGGCGGGGGTATGGCGTGATGTCCGGTCCTGTCGAGGTGCTGGTCGTGAGCCAGGACTGTGCGGGTTCCGCCGCTTGAGCGGTGTCAAGGGTGATGCGGAGCGGGGTCCCTCCTGTGCGGCCCGCGGGACAGCCGCGCCGCTCGGTCGAGGCGAAGCAGCGCCGGAGTGCTTCGGCGACGCGCCGGGCGCCCTCTGGCGTCGCGGCCACGATGCGGACCCTCGGCGTGGCCTTCGGAGGGACGGCTGAGGTCGCTGCCCGGCGCCCGGCGCCCGTCGACGGTGCGGGCTGCGACGCGTCACCACGGCTACCCCCTTTCGAAGGGCATGCCGGGCAAGGAAGCGGGCGTGCCACGACCGCCCCTTCGCGGAACGCCGGTGCTCTCCCGGAACGGGCTGCCGCAGCAGTCGGCCGCCGCCGCGCCACCGTGGCCGCCCCGGCCGGGAGTACGGTGGAGGCACCGAGGGCATGCCGCGCACCGGCTCCGACACCGGTGCCGCCCTCGGCGATCGGCGACGCCGGGTGGGCCCTGGTCCGCGCCCGGGGCAGGGTTCGACCCATGAGCGCGCAGCTGCTCTTCCCGACGACCTCGAACCTCCCCGAGCACCGGCCGTCACCGGGCCGGTCGCACAAGCGCAGGCCGGGCCGACCTGTGCGGGAGCGGGGATCCTCGCCCCGCGAGGGAGAACGCCTCCATCCGCTGACGCGCGGCCAGGTCGACGACCGCCTACAAGAGCTGGGTGACCTGTACGCGGAGGTCTCCGGCGGCGGCCCATGGGCGTGGAACGACGCGCGTGCCGCATTCCTGCGACACCTCGCGGCCGACGCGCGGCGACCGGGGTTCTCGCTGCTGGTCGCGGAGACCACGGTCCTGACCGGATGCGCCTACGGCTTTCCCGTGGGCGCCGCCCACCCGTGGTGGGCGGGCTTCGACGGAGACGTTCGGGAGAGCCTGCTCCGCCGCGCCGCCCCCGGGCGGCTCTTCGTCGTCGCCGGGATCGTCGTCCCGCCGCGCGTGCGCCGGGAGAACCAGGGCCGTGCCTGGAACCTCGCCCGGCGCCTGCAGCGGCGACTGCTCGCCGACCACGGCGCCGCGCTCGGAGTCACGTTGGTGGAAGCCCGGGACGACGGCATCGTCGAGACGTTGAGGTCCTGGGGGTGGCGTAGTGTCGCCGACGGCACCCTCACGGCCGTACCGCCCGGTTCATGCCGCGTGCTGGTGCTGACTGCGGGGACGTGAGCAGCGCCGTCATCGATCACGGCAGGTGGCATCCGGGCGGACAGCCGGTCGCACAGGGTGTGCAGCGGTTGGCGCGCGAGGGCCAGGGCACGGCGGCGCAGTCGGCCGAGTCCGCTGTCCAGGTCGTTGCCCGGAGCCTTGATCAGGCCGGCGGTGCACAGCAGGAGCGTGGACCCCGGCGGCAGGGCGCGAGCGGCACTCGGACGAGTACTGCCGAGGCCCAGGTGGGTTCCGAGAATCAGTCTCTGTCCGGCTCCCAGGCAACGGCGCGTTCCCGCCGGGGGTCAGCAGCGGGGGCGGCGGCCCGGAACCGGTCCGTCGAAGCGCCCAGGCGCCGGTGTCCGGGCCTTCCGGCCGGGCGAGGACGAGAGGAGTGCAGGAGCGCCTGCCCGAGCGGCCGACCCTTCCGAACGAAGACACCTTCCGGTGCGAAATACTCTCCCGGTGAGTTCACGCACTTCTCCGATCAGTCAGCCGGTCACCATACGGAGGGCCGTCGCGCGGGATGCCAAACGGCTCACACGGCTCGTGCGTGGCTCAGGCGCCTACGAGGGTAAGTACGCAGCCGCGGTCGCGGGCTACCGGGTCGGTCCTGATTACATCGAGGCCCACCGCGCCTTCGTGGCCGTCGGCGCCGACGATCCTGGAGGCCGGATCCTCGGGTTCTACTCGCTCGTCCTCGCACCACCGGAGCTCGACCTGCTGTTCGTCGCAGACGACGTGCAAGGACGGGGTATTGGACGACTGCTCGTCGCGCACATGCAATCCGAGGCCCGTGCCGCCGGGCTCGACCGTGTCATGGTCGTGTCGCACCTTCCCGCCGAGGACTTCTACCACCGCGTCGGTGCCGTACGGATCGGGACCGCCCTCGCGAACCCGCCCGCCGTCCCGTGGGACCGTCCCGAGTTCGAATTTCGCATTCCATCGGAATGACGCGGTGTGCCGGTTCGCGGGAGAACCGGTTTCGCCTGCATCGCCTCTCGATACGAGGCGGCGCCGTGAGCAGCTGTGGCATCGAGAAGCTGAGGGGCACTTCACGGCCAGGATCCCCTGGTGTCTGAGCCCGTCCCCGGCGCCCTCGGCGCGGGGCTGTGGCGGTGGACGTACGCGGCTTGGGACGCCGTTCAGGGTGGGGGAGCACCGGGCCGGTAGGGGGACAGCCCTTCGAATGGGCACTCTTCCTGGTGCGACTGCGGTAGAAGCTGCCGGGGCCGTGTCCTTCTGGTTTGCCTGCACAGCAGTTCGTGCCTGCTGTGCCCACTCCGACTTGTGCTGTGAGCAGCACCCACCTAGTCGAAAGGCAAGGAGCGGAACGCCATCAGGGTCGCCCGGGCGAGGAAGCAGTCCGCCCGGGTACCGCAAGGCCCCGGATTGAAAGGTGGTCCCCGGTCACGCATTCGCGATCCCCGCAACCCTGCCCTCCCAGGCGGCAGCTGCGGAAGAAGAAGGCTGGCGCAGCGCGCCGGTAGATGGTGTTGAAAGCTCGGGGCCCGGGTGCCGCACTGGCAGCCGGGCCCCCGACGCGTCCCCGAAAGAAGAGGTCGATGCCGTCTGTCGCATCGTCGTCCTCGAAGACCAGCTCGAAGAGGCGCAGCGCGTCAACGAGCAACTGTGCGCCGAGGGCGGCAGGCCTCAGCCGAAGACATGAGCCTGATCAGAACGCCCGAACCCGAGCCAACCGATGCACTGTCGGCGGATGAGCCCGCTGAGGGAACCGCACCGCCGGAGGAGCCCGGCGGTGCCGCGGCCGGAACGGGGACCGGACTGTCGGGCTGTGGCTCAGGCGTCGATGATGACGGGGATGATGAGGGGTTTGCGGCGGTGGGTGCGGAACGCCCAGTTCGCCACGGCCCGGGCGACGAGTTGTTCGAGTTGGCGCGCGTCCCCGACGCCTTCCTCGGCCGCGGTGGCCAGGGTCTTCTCGATGACGGGGATGACCGGCTCGAAGGTGGCGTCGTCGTGGACGAAGCCCCGGGCGAGGAAGTCGGGGGTCTCGGTGAGCTCGCCGGTGTCCGCGTCGACGATCGCCACCACTGTGACCACGCCTTCGGCGGCGAGGGTGAGGCGGTCCTTGAGGGACGCTTCGGTGGCGCCGCCGACTTCCATGCCGTCCACGTAGACGTTGCCGGCGGGGACCTTGCCGGTGATGGATGCGCGCCCGTCGACCAGGTCGACGACGACGCCGTCCTCGGCGATGACGACGCGGTCGGGGTCGACACCCGTACGGATGGCGAGGTCGCCGTTGGCCCGCAGGTGGCGCCATTCGCCGTGCACGGGCATGACGTTGCGGGGCTTGACGATGTTGTAGCAGTAGACGAGTTCGCCGGCGCTGGCGTGTCCGGAGACGTGCACCTTGGCGTTGCCCTTGTGGACCACATGGGCGCCCCACCGGGTGAGTCCGTTGATCACCCGGTAGATGGCGTTCTCGTTGCCCGGGATGAGGGAGCTGGCGAGCAGAACGGTGTCGCCCTTGCCGATGCGGATCACGTGGTCGCGGTTGGCCATCCGTGACAGCGCGGCCATCGGTTCCCCCTGGGAGCCGGTGCACACCAGAGCGATCTTGTGGTCCGGGAGCTTCTCCAGCTCCTTCGTGCTCACGACCAGACCGGAGGGGACCTTCAAATAGCCCAGGTCACGGGCGATGCCCATATTGCGGACCATCGACCGGCCGACGAAGGCGACCTTGCGGCCGTGCTGGTGGGCGGCGTCCAGGACCTGCTGGATGCGGTGCACGTGGCTGGCGAAGCTGGAGACGATGACCCGGCGTGGCGCGGTGCGCATCACCTGCTCGATCGCCGGGTTCAGCTCTCGCTCGGAGGTGGTGAAGCCGGGTACTTCGGCGTTGGTGGAGTCGGTGAGGAACAGGTCCACACCCTCCTCGCCGAGGCGGGCGAAGGCACGCAGATCGGTGATGCGGTCGTCGAGAGGGAACTGGTCCATCTTGAAGTCGCCGGTGTGCAACACCATCCCGGCCGGGGTGCGGATCGCGACCGCGAGGCTGTCGGGGATGGAGTGGTTGACCGCCACGAACTCGCAGTCGAAGGGCCCGAAGCCACGCCGGTCGCCCTCCCGCACCCGCACCGTGCGCGGCCGGATGCCGTGTTCCTTGAGCTTGGCCTCCAGGAACGCCAGGGTCAGCTTGGAGCCGACGACGGGGATGTCGGACCGCTCGCGCAGCAGGTACGGCACGCCGCCGATGTGGTCCTCGTGGCCGTGGGTGAGTACTACGGCCACGATGTCGTCCAGCCGGTCCCGGATCGAGGTGAAGTCCGGCAGGATCACATCCACGCCGGGCTGCGTCTCTTCGGGGAACAGCACGCCGCAGTCGACGATGAGCAGCTTGCCCGCGTGCTCGAAGACGGTCATGTTGCGGCCGATCTCACCCAAGCCGCCCAGGGCGATGACCCGCAACCCTCCTTCGGGAAGGGGCGGGGCTGCTTTCAACTCGGGGTGCGGATGACTCATACCCTGACCGTACCCGGAGAGCGGGACAGGGTGATCCATTACCAGTGTGATCCGACGAGAGCTCGCCGCGCGTGCCGGGGTGGCTCGAAGGCCGCGCGGGCGGTGAGCACCCCGCTCGCGATCGCACAGAAGAAGGTGGTGCCGGCCCGGGTAGATCTGTGACCGGGGGTTCTTGCTCACGCTGTGTCGCCCGCCGACCCGCTCGCCGGCACGCGGCCCGGGCGGTGCTGAGCGGGCGGGCGCGTGCCCAGGCCGACTCAGTCGATGGACGGGCAACTCTCCAAGGAGATCCACGACTTGGAGGGCCGACTGGCCCGACTCGCGCAAACAGTTGTAAATGAGGCGGCTCCACGGGGGGTGCTGTGTGTGGTCGATGCGGTCCAGGGGTGTTGTCGGTACGGCATGCGGATACTCAGTGCGTCGGCTCTGAGGGATCCGAGGGCAGGCGGCCGTCACCGCTCGTGGTGGGCGCATCAGCCCTGATCAGGCCCTGCGCACGCAGCTCGTCCCAGAGGCCGCCGGGCACGGGCTGAGCATGCAGTTCGACGTTGCGCCGGACCTGTTCCGCGGTGCGCATGCCCAGGGTGACGTTGACGACGGCGGGGTGCGTGGAGGGGAAGGTGATGGCGGCGGCGGGCAGGGTGGTGCCGTACCGCTCGGTGGCTCTCGCGGTGCAACGGGAGCGGTCAAGTCGCCGGGGCGCTGGTGTCACCCTCCTCGGCGACAAGGGGCAGGCCGTAGAACGTGGTCGCGGTGCCGACCAGGAGTGCGTGGACGTCGCTGTCGCTCCAGCCGGTGAGTAGTTCGTCCACGGTGGCGGCCCACCGGTCCCAGCCGCCCGCCAGGTTGGCGACAGGCCAGTCCGAGCCGAACATCAGCCGGTCCGGGCCGAAGGCGGAGACCAGCACATCCCAGACGGGTCGGATGTCGGCGGTGGTCCAGTGGGTGTGGTCGGCCTCGGTGATCAGTCCGGAGACCTTGCACACCACGTGCGAGTGTGCGGCCAGCCGCCGGATCCCGCGTTCCCACTCCGCGATGTCCTGTCGGGCGATGTCCGGCTTGCCCGCGTGGTTGAGGACCTGGGGCAGGTCGGGGAAGCGTTCCGCGAGCCGGATCGCCTGGTCGAGCTGGTGGTCGCGGACGAGTACGTCGTAGCGCAGTCCGCGATCTCTGGCCGCCCTCAACCCACGCTCCACATCGGGGAGTTGGAGCCAAGACGCGTCTGTCTCGCCTTGGACGAGGTGGCGCAGGGAGCGCAGGTGTCCGCCGCCCGGCCCGGCGATCAGCTGGTCGAGCACGTCACCGATCGCCGGGGCTGTCAGGTCGGCCCAGCCGACCACGGCCTGGATCAGCGGCTCCTGTTCCGCGAGCGCGAGCAGGTCCTCGGTCTCGGCGACCTCCGCGATGCACTGGACGACCACCGTGCCTTGCAGCCGCCGGCCATCGATGGGGTGGGTGGCGGTGGAGCGCAGGTCCTCGGGGGTGAACGTGCGGCGGATGGATGCCACGTCGGGGTCGTCGAGCCAGGGCTGCGGACGGTGGGAGAGGTCCCACAGGTGGTGGTGGGCGTCGATGAGGACGGGGGCGGGGGGCATGGCAGGTTCCAAGTCGGCTCGGTCAGATACGGACCGCGGTCAGGCGGTGGTGTCTTCGCCTGGCGGGTTCAGGTGCCAGATCTCGGGGAGTTCGCTCCACTGGCGGCCCTCGCCCCGGTCGGGAAAGGGTTCCTGGCACGGGTCGGTGAGCTTCCACCACCGCTGGGTCTCGGGGTCGGCCTCGATGGACGCCATGTCCGCCTCGAAGTCCTCGCCGTGGTACTCCATGTAGGCGAACAGCACGTCACCGTGGAGGTAGATGCTGTAGTTGCGGATGTTCGCCCGGTGCAGGGCGGCTTCGACTCCGGGCCAGACCGCGGAGTGGAGCCGGAGGTACTCCTCGCGGTGCTCGGGGCGGAGCCTGATGGTCTGCGCGATGCGCTTCACGCCGATTCCCCTGTCGTGTCGGTGGAGTTGGCCTGTTCGGCCGCGGTGTCGAACGGTGTGCGGTAGCTGGGAGTACGGGTGCGCAGGCCCAGCCGCAGGGTGAGCCGGATGCGGGTGGAGGCGGGCAGGCGGACGGTCAGGTACGGGCCGTGGCACGGGACTTCGGCCTCGGAGACCACCGGCTCGGTGTGACCGTAGTCGTACATGTCTCCGATCCAGCCGTCGTCCGTGCAGGTCGTGTACCGGACGCCGGTGATGGTGTGTTCGGCGAACGCGCCCGCCTGGACGATGACCGTGCGGTCGGCGTCGGGGGAGAGGTTGACGAGTTCGACGGTGGTGGCCTCGGGGTCGATGGAGGTGACCAGGGCGGCGACGTCGGCCGGCAGGCCGGCCCGGCGGGCGTCGGCGTCGTGGTAGCGCAGCCTCGCCTGCTGCAGACCGCCCTGGTACATCACCTGCGGGCCGCCCCACGTCAGCTGGACCAGGGCTTCGGTGGCCACCGGGTTGCACTGCTGCCACACGTGGATGTCGGCCTCGGGCACGTCCAGGTCGCGGTAGCGGTCGATGCGCCGCAGCCGGTGGCGGATCTGGGCCTGGGCGGCCGCGAGGATCCGCTCGGGGTAGCCGGGGTCGTCGCCGGCGAGGAAGGCGAACCAGGCCTTCTCGTGCCCGGACTCCTCCTTGGCGCGGAACGGGCGCACGGTGCGCCAGTCGATGCCGTCGGCCTCGCGCAGCCGCTCAAGCCGGGCGCGGTCCTCCTCCGAGAAGGTGTGGTGCCACAGGGCCACCGGTACGGGGGGCGTGGCCGGGTTGTAGTCGAACCAGCCCGAGTCGTTGTGCCGGAACGGCAGGTGCAGCGTGGGCGTGTCACAGTCCGGACCGAGCTCCGCCACCCACTTGGAGGGCAGGCTCGAGTCCGCCTCCGTGTGGGGCATGACCTTGCCCTGGTCGATGAGGGTGTCGAGGGAGGTCGCGACCATGGTGAGGTAGTCGTCGTCCCCGGTGACCGTGGCGGCTGCGAGGGCGGCGACGCAGGCCGCGTGGCCGAGGCTGTGCCAGCCGTGCGGCCAGGACCAGCCGTAGTGGCCGCCGTACCAGCGGCCTTCCAGGAGGCTGCCGACGATCCCGTCCGGGCCGACGTTGTCCGGGATCAGGCCACCGTGTTCGCGGGTGCGCTCGCGCCAGGCGCCGACGTACTCGACGATCCAGTCGCGGTAGCGTTCCTCGCCGGTCAGGATCCAGGCGTTGAGGACGAGTCCGGCGGCGGCGAGGTTGAGCGCGGTGTCGCCGACGCCCATGCGGTCGCGCATCTGGTCGCCGAGGCGCGGGTCCGCCGAGAGCGGGTACGGGCCGTCGGCGGCCTCGGGGATCCAGTCGAGGGGGTAGCCGTAGGTCTCGGCTTCCTTGAGCAGCCAGGGGTATACGTCGCCGTCGAAGAGGCCGGTGCGCTCGGGGTCGCTGCCGTTGTGGGGGCGGGTGATGATGCGGTGCTCGGGGTCGTAGTTGCCCTTGGCGGGGTCGACGTACAACTCGGCGAAGCGCAGCGCGCGTTCGGCCCAGCGGTCGGGGGCGGCCATGCACAGGAAGTACAGCAGCAGCAGGCTCTCGCCCTGGTGGAACCAGTCGTAGCCGCGCTCGTACTCGTCGCGCAGCATGTCCAGTTCGGTCAGCTGCCTGGTGACGCCCTCCCAGTGCTTCTCGCTGGCGGGCAGGAGGTCGTCGGCGCCGCCGAGGAGGTAGAGCTGGGGCCAGTTGAAGAAGACCTCGTAGAAGTCGTCCACGCCGTCGCGGGTGGTCAGCCGGCCGTTGTAGTTCAGCCGTCCGTCGGGGCCGGTGAAGTCGCGCTCGAAGCGGCGCCAGGCGTGGTCGAGCAGGTCGAACAGCGAGCGCTGGGCGACGGCCCAGCCCGGGGGTTCGAGCAGCGGCACCGTGGCCCGGACATCGAGTACGGGGGACGGGGTGTCCTCGGCCTGGGCGTCGGGGTGAGAGTCGAAGGGCATGAGAGCGGTTACTCCTTGGTGGCGCCGGCGAGCATTCCGCTGACCAGGAAGCGCTGGGCGAACAGGAACACGACGAGCACCGGTGTGATGGCCACCAGCGTCGCCAGTGCCAGTTGCGGGCGTTGGATGGCGAGGTCGCCGGCGGTCGGGTTGAACGACGGCACGTTGCTGAGCAGACTGCCGACACCGACCTGGACGGGTATCTGGTCGCTGTCGGGGAGCATCACGTACGGCAGGAAGTAGTTCGTCCAGTTGGCGACGAAGCTGAAGAACCCGACCAGCGCGATGACGGGGGTGGCCAGCGGCAGGGCCACATGGCGGAAGACGCCGAACTCCGAACAGCCGTCCATCCGCGCCGCGGCCAGGAGGTCCTTGGGCACGGCGGTCGTGAAGTAGATGTAGGTGAGGTACACGCCGAAGGGGTAGAACGAGTACGGCAGGATGATCGACCACATGGTGCCGATCAGGTGCACCGCGTTGATCTCCAGGAACAGCGGTACCACCAGGGTGGCGTTCGGCATCAGCATCACGACCAGGGTTGCGATCAGCAGCGCGTGCCGGCCGCGGAACTCGGTCATCGCCAGCGCGTATCCGGCCGGGATGGCCAGGCAGAGTGTGATGACCAGTGAGATCGCGGCGTAGAGCGCGGAGTTGCGCAGCCACAGCAGGATGGCGTCGTCCTGGAAGGCGGTGAGTGCGTGCCAGTTGGCCGTCAGTGCGTGCCAGGACCCGAAGGACAGCGGGTTGTCGTGGACGAGTTGCTGGTCGGTCTTGGTCGCCGCGAGCAGCAGCCAGACCACCGGGAGCACGAAGAACACCACGAAGACGGTGAGTACCGAGCCCGCCAGCAGCCGGGAGGCCACTTGTTGAGGGGGCCGGCGGCGCTGCCGTCGGGTTCGCCTCATGACGTTCGGGTCCCGTTCGGTGCGAGGAGCGGTGGCAGGAGGGGTGGACCGTGTGTCAGTCGGCATCGAAGAACCCCGATCGTGCGACGAAGACACCGGCGACCGACACGCTGACGACCAGGAGTTCCACCGAGACGGCGGCGGCGCCGTTGATGTTGTTCATCTGGAAGGCGAAGTCGTAGGTGAGCTGGTTGAGCGAGTAGTCGCGGCCGGCCACGCCCGTGCTGGCGAGAGAGAGCAGCTGCGGCTCGACGAAGAGCTGGGCGCCGCCCGCGAAGGCCAGGATCACCATGTACACGATCCATTTGCGGAGCATGGGGATCTGTACCCGCCAGGCGGTCTGCCAGCCGTTCGCGCCGTCGATGCGGGCGGCCTCCATGACGTCCTTGGGGATGTTGTTGAGGGCGCCGTACATGACGACGATCCAGCCGCCCGCGCCGGTCCAGAACGCGATGATCGTGAACAGCAGCGCCAGGTTGCCGGGGGCGATGACCTCGCCGAAGGTGTGGAAGCCCAGCGTTTCAAGCAGCGAGCTGACCGGGCTGACCGTCGGGTCGAGCATGAACAGCCACACCAGGACGCTCGCGGCGCCGGCGAGGGCGCCGGGGATGTAGTAGAGGAAGCGCAGCGCCTGGCTGACCGGCCCCAGGGACAGCCGGTGCAGGAGGAGCGCGAGGACCACCACGAACACCACGAGGGACAGGAGCCAGAAGACGAGGTACAGGGCCACATGGCCCAGGGAGTCGGTGAAGCGGAAGTCGCGCGCCGTGGTGACGAAGTTGGACAGGCCGGTGAAGGCGCCCCCGGCGTCGGTGAACGCGAAGTAGATCGCGTAGCAGGTCGGAAGGATGCCGAAGGCGATCAGCAGCAGTACGTAGCCGGCGACGAATGCCATGCCGGCCCGGCTCTGCCGCAAGGTGCCGCGAGGGCGCCCCCGGACAGAGCCGGCCGAGGAGGAGTGGGTGAGGGTCACTTGGAGACCTTGTATCCGTCGGCCTGGGCGTACTTGACGATCGAGTCCTGCCAGGCGGGCAGCAGCGATTCGATGGTCTTGCCCTGCGTCAGGCCGGGCTTGACGGTGGCGGCCCAGATCGCCTCCTGGCTGAACTGGCCCGAGCCCCAGTCGGACCACACCTGCGAGGAGGCGTCCTTGAGGGCGGTGAGGTCACCGGCGAAGTACCCGGAGGCGGCCTGCGCCTTGAGCCAGTTCTCGGCGGCGGGCGCGTAGGCCGGGAAGCCGGGGGCCTTCGCGCCCTGGTAGGCATTGTCGGTGGTGACCCACGTCAGGAAGTCGGTGGCCGCCTTGATGTGGGTGGAGTGCTTGGACAGCAGCCAGGTCCCGCCGCCGACGTTGCCGGTGGACGGCGCACTGTCGCCCTGCCACTGCGGTATGGGCGCCACCGCGATCTGCTTGGCCGGGGTCTTGAGCCCGCTCTCGAAGACCGCGCCGCCGTACCAGGCCGGGCCCGGCATCAGCAGGACCTTCTTGGCCTTGTTCTTGGCGAAGTCGGTGCTGAAGACGCCGCTGATCGACATCGACTTGTTCTTGATCAGTACGTCCAGCAGCTTGGCCATCTTGGTGCAGGCCTCGCTGGTGGTGTTGACCGACACTGCCTTGGGGCCGGTGATGTGGTTGGCGCCGCACTTGCTCGCCCACAGGTAGATCTCCGGGGTGAAGGTGTCACCCGCGTCGCCCACGAGGTAGCCGGGGTGCTCCTGGGCCACCTTCTCGCCCAGCGCCTGGTACTCCTCCCAGGTCGTCGGCACCGTGTAGCCGAACTGCTTCAGCAGCGGGGCGTTGTACCAGAGCACCGCCTGGGAGAGGTCGTTGCGCAGGCAGTACAGGGTTCCGTCGACCGTGCAGACGTCGTTGGCGCCCTTGGCGAACCCGCCAAGCGTCGCGTCCGGGATCAGGCCCTTGTTCAGCGGCGCCGCGAAGCCGGCGTCGACGGCCCAGCTCGCCTCGTTGTTCTGGGAGCTGAAGACGACGTCCGGCCAGCCCTTGCCGGTGCGGTTGAACAACTGGACCTTGGTCTGGAGGTAGTTGGACCCGTTGGCGTCGCCGTCGTAGCTGACGATGTGCATCTTCACGCTCGGGTGCGACGCCTGGTACTGCTTCGCGGCGGCCATACGGGTCGCGTCCACCCAGACGGTCAACGCCCCCTTGTCCTGAGCGGCCTGGGCGAATCCGTCCTTCGTGGTGCCGCCGCCGGCGCCGCCGCCACCACAGGCGGTCACGGTGAACAGCACGGTGGCGGCACAGCCGGCCAGCAACGCGGCTCGTCTCCTGCTGGTCCCTGTCTCCTGGGCGGCCGAAGGCTTGTAGACGGACATGAGCGACTCCACTGGGTTTTCCATGAGGCGGCCTGGCGGCTCTGTCGTTACCGCCGCGGAAGAAATTAGCCGCCATATCGTGAGGCCAGTCAAGAGGTGAGTATGTCTTTTTTTGGAGCAGGGCGCGAGTGATGTGGCGTCGATAAGAGGTGCGATGTGCAGCTGAATCGGCACTTAAGCCGCATATGGAGATCGACTATGGAGATCGTCCACTGAGACTGAGGTCGATTAATGAGTACTACTCATCGCCCCTCTGTGTACGATGACCGCGGCTTCAGGGCCGATCAGTCACCGTCCTCGGAGACACCCGGAGGCAGCACACATGAAGGACACGCCCGCCGTGGCAGCGGTGGTGAACGGCGCGGACGAGCGGCGCGACCACCGGCCCGGATACGAGGTCGTGGCGGAGCGGATCCTCGAGTTCGTCGCCGAGGCGCGCCTGGCCCCCGGTGACCGGATGCCCACGGAGAAAGACCTGGCTCAGCGGCTGGACACCAGCCGAGCGGTGGTTCGGGAAGCCGTCAAGGTCCTCTCGGCGCTCGGCCGGGTCCGGGCACACAAGGGACGCGGACTGTTCGTCGCGGACGACGACGCCATGCTGATGGCCAGTCGCTGGGGAGGCTTCTTCCGTCCCGTGGACCTGGATCACGTGCTCATGCTGTTCGAGTTCCGAAGGGTTCAGGAGACGGTCGCCGCCAGACTCGCGGCCACGCGTGCCACGCCCGCCGAACTGCGCGCCCTCGAGGTCGCCATGCGGCAGTGCCGGCACGGGTACGTCCATGGTGAGATCGACGTCTTCAACCAGGCCGACGACGACTTCCACGCGGCGGTGGCCGCGGCCTCGCACAACACGTTCCTCGGCAGCGCGGTGCGTGACGCCCGCCGGCTGCAGCGCCAGTCCAGCGCGATCGGCATCCACGACACCTTCGGCGAGGGCGCCGCGGCCGCAGTGGAGGAGCACGAGGCGATCTACCGCGCCATTCGCGACGGCCGCCCCGAGGAGGCCGCAGAGTCCACCGCCGTGCACCTCGACCGGACGCTGGAGGACTACCGGCGGGAGATCCAGCGCCGCCTGTTCGGATGACCTGCGGACCAGGACATGCCGGCGCCGACACGGCCCCTGGACGGCGGAGCGGCCACGGACTGCTGCAGGAACTCGACCGCTGTAGGAGCGGCGCGTCCCGGTCGACCGCCGGCACCTCGACCCGGAAGCCGTGGAACGCGCGGTGGACGTGCTGCGCGTGGCCACCCGGCCGGTCATCGTGGTGCGCGAGAACCGGGCCGCACGGGCGGCAGTCGCAAGCAGGGACACGGCCGATGTGGATCTCGGCCCGCAAGGCGTCAGCCTGCTCGAGGCAGACGACGACCATGTACCGGACGCATGGCGCCACGGCACCGCACGATGTGCCCGCCCGCGGCCAGGAGCGTAGCCAGCAGCCGGAACTCCGTGGGCGACAGGGCGACAGGGCGACAGGGCGACGGCGGTGCCGTGCACGGTGACGTAGTGGCCGACGCGTCCAGAATCAGGTCCCCGGCCGCAATCGCCGGGGCCGGCGCAGTGCGCTTCACGGACGCACGCAGCCTTGCAGTGAGTTCCCGGTCGGCGAACTGGTGCCGGGAGGTCAGGAAGATGACCGGGGCCAGGACGTCGTTGGCGCGCAGCGCCCGGCACACGTCCCGACCGTCCGCGTCGGGCAGCCCTTTGTGCAGGACAACCGCCGCGATGTCGCCGGTGGCCAGCCGCGGGGCGGTGGCACCGTCGGCGGCGAGGACGGGCTCGACACCCTCCTCGTACACCCTCAGGTGCTCCGGCCGGGCGGTTCGTGTCTGAGACGAGTGACTCGGGCGGCCAGTGGGCCATGGTTCTTCGGCGCTGTGGACGATCGGCGAAAGGGAGGCGCTCCCGGCTTGTGCGCTCGTGCCAGTCACCCGAAAACCCATGGTCACGAAGATGCCGGGGCGCTCTTCCCTCACCTGTCCGTCGGCTCGGAGGCCTCATGGCCGTCCCGGAGGAGCGGGACGAGCAGAGTGAAGGTCGCTGGAGCGCTGCTGGTGAGGGAGAGCCGTCCGCCTATGGAGACGGCCAGGTCGCGGGCGAGGGCCAGGCCGATGCCCGTTCCCTCACCGTCGCCGGTCTGTCCTCGGTCGAACAGCCGCGCCGGTTCGCCCTGCAGGGTGCCCTCGTCGCTGACGTCGAAGGCGAGGGCGTCGCCGAGGTCCCGTACCGCGACCCTGGTCGTCCCGCGCCCGTGCGTCCGTGCGTTGTCCAGCAGCACGCCGAGAATCTCCGTCACGGGGCCACCGGGCACCCGGGCATCCGCCGGCAGCTCCCGCGTGCCGCACTCCAGACGGCGGCCGTCGTCGGCGAACAGGCCGTGCCACCGCTCCTGTGTCTCCTGCAGGAGGCGTGTCACCGCAACCTGCCCGGCGGTGAGACGGGGCGGGTCCTGGGGACGGGACAGCCGAAGTACTTCCTCCACGGTGAGGTGCAGGCGCTGGGTGGTGGTCAGGGCCTCGGCCAGGAGCGGTCGCAGCCGGGCGTCGTCGTCCTGCTGCAGGCCCGCCTCCAGTGTGAGTTGCAGGCCGGTCAGGGGGGTGCGCAGCTGGTGGGAGGCGTTGGCGGTGAAGTCGCGTTCGCGGCGCAGCAGTTCGGACAGGCTACGCAGCATCTCGTTGTGGGTGCGGGCGACCTGGTCGATCTCGGGGATGCTGCTGGGGGCGGCCCGGGCGTTCAGGTCGCCCTCGGTGACGGCCCTGCAGTGGCGGGAGAGGTCCTCCAGCGGTGTGGCCAGCACGCGGGCCTGACGGCGGGCGACGAGGACGGCGACACCGAGCGCGAACGCGGTCACCCCGAACAGCACGCCCCACACGGCCAGCACCCGGTCCCGTACGGCGTCGGCGGGTGAGGACACCCGGACGACGCCGATGACCTGCTCGGCGTGTGACACAGGCACAGTGACCACCAGATCGCCGCCCGACCGCCCGCGCATCGGCTCACCGCCGAGCGCGCGGCCGACCGGCGCGTCCCCCGTCCCGGGGCCGCTGCCGGACCGCAGCCGCTGGTGCCGGTCGTACAGCCCCAGGTGCCCACCCGCCGGGGCGGCGGGAAGCTCCACCGGATCGCCGGTCGTGTAGTCCGGGCTCACCCGCACAGCGGCGGCCAGGGCCGCGCGTTCCAGGGTGTCGCGCTGATGGGCGTACAGGGACGCCCTGATCGCCAGCGCCAGTGGTACGGCGAGCAGGACGACGGCGACCAGGGCGGCGGTGAGGGCGACTCGCACCACGCGCTGTCTCATGCCCTCATCATGCGGGCCCGCCGCGTGGCAGGACGGGCGCGGCACAGGCTTTTGCCGTCGTCTAACCCTCGGCGAGCAGGGCGTTAACCGGCCGCTTCCTAGCGTCGTCTCCGTGACCGTCCGCTCCGGGCGCTCCTTGGAGGGCAGTGGCCATGGCAGTACAGGTTCGTACATCCGCGATCGCCGGGCTGACACTCGTCGCCGCGGTGACCGCCGGCTGTTCCGGTTCCACCTCGCACTCCGGTTCCGCTACGACGTCGCCGTCGCCGTCGCCGTCGGCTTCCTCGGCGGGAGGCGGCAGCGCCGGCCAGGCAGCGGCTCCCACGGAGTCCAATCCGCCCGGCGACATCCCCGACAACCAGGTCTACGTCGCCTACCGGCCGACCGGCGGAGCCCTCACCGGCTTCACGGTGAAGGTGCCCGAGGGCTGGGCCCGCACCACAAAAGGCGATACCACGGCGTTCACGGACAAGCTCAACACCATCAGGATCACGGCGGTCTCCGCGGCCAACGCACCCACGGTCGGCTCCGTCACCACCTCGGTCGTCCCGCAACTGCGCTCCCAGGTGGCGAAGTTCGCCGCGCCGAAGGTGTCGGAGGTGAGCCGGCACGCAGGCCGTGTCGTGCGCCTCACCTATCAGGGCGATTCGGCGAAGGACCCGGTCACCGGCAAGGTGGTGCGGGACGCGTTCGAACGGTACGCCTTCCACCGGTCCGGTCACGAGGTGGAAGTGACCCTGTCCGGCCCGGTCAACGCGGACAACGTCGACCCATGGCGCACCGTCAGCGACTCCTTCGCCTGGCGGTGAGCGCGGTGTCCCTCCACTCCCACGGCTCGGTCGACGATGTGCTGACGGCTCGCGAGCTGTACCGCTTCTACCGGGCCGGCGACGAGGAAACGCTCGCGCTGCGCGGAGTCTCGCTCGCGGTGCGTCGAGGCGAGACGGTCGCGGTCGTCGGCCCGTCCGGGGCGGGCAAGTCGACCTTGCTGGCCTGTCTGGCCGGCCTCGACGAGCCCTCCGGCGGCGAGGTCCGCGTCGCGGGCGTGAGGATCAGCCATCGGCCGGAGACCGAGCGGTCCCGGCTCCGCGCCCGGCACATCGGCGTACTCCTGCAGTCCCGCAACCTGCTGCCCCACCTCAGCGTGCGCGACAACGTCCGCCTGCCGCAGCGCGCCGGAGGCGGCAAATCCGTCGCTTCGGCCAGGGAGCTGCTCGACCAGGTGGGCCTCGCCGACCGAGCGCACGCGCTGCCCCGGGAGCTGTCGGGCGGGGAACTGGCGCGCGCCGGCCTCGCGGTCGCGCTGGCCAACTCTCCCGCCGTGCTGCTGGCCGACGAGCCGACCGGTGAACTGGACGGCAAGACGGAGCAGTTGGTCCTCACGATGCTGCGGGAGCGGGCCGCGCAGGGCTGCGCGGTACTGATCGTCACACACAGCGCGGAGGTCGTACGAGGCGCGGACCGGGTGATCGAACTGGCGGACGGCAGGGCCACCACGACCACATCGGTGCCCCAACAGAGCCCTGTACTGCGGGAGGACCACGATGTCACGCGATGAGGCCCTCGTGGCCTGCCGCGACGCGGCGCTCACCTTCGGCCGAGGCGGCCAGGCCGTCGTGGCCGTACACGGCGCGAACCTGGAGATCGGGGCCGGTGACCGGCTCGCGGTCGTCGGCCCCTCCGGGTCGGGCAAGAGTTCGCTGCTGCACCTGCTGGCCGGGCTCGAGCAGCCCACCAGCGGCACCGTGACCCGGGCTTCCTCCCTGGGGCCGTACGACATCGGTCTGGTCTTCCAGGGCGACAGCCTCATCCCCGCCCTGAACGTGGTCGAGAACACCGCTCTCCCGTTGATCCTTGCCGGCCGACCGGAGGACGAGGCCCGCACGGCCGCGCTCGCGTCCCTCACCCTGGTCGACGCGACCGACCTGGCCGACCGGCTGCCCGAGGAGATCTCCGGCGGCCAGGCCCAACGGGTGGCCGCCGCCCGCGTACTGGCCCAGGGGCCGCGTCTGGTCCTCGCCGACGAGCCCACCGGACGCCTCGACCACCGCACCGGCGGCCGCGTCCTGGACGCCTTGCTGACCGTCGCCGACCACGCGGGTGCGGCCCTCGTCGTCACCACCCACGACCCCGCTGTCGCCGCCCGGCTCACCACCCGGCGCACCATGCGCAACGGCCGGCTGCTCGCACCCGAGGAGGTGTCATGATCGCCTCGTGGACGCGCGGCCTGGCCCGCCACCGCACCGGGCGACTTCTGGCCGCCCTGGCCGGTATCGCGCTCGCGGTCGCCCTCGTCGCCGCGCTCGGCTCCTTCCTGACCGCGTCCAAGGCCACCATGACCCAGCGCGCCCTGCGCTCGGTCGCCGTCGACTGGCAGGTCCAGGTACAGCCCGGCGCCGACCCGAACACCGTGCTGAACCTGGTCGACAAGACACCGGGCACCCACACGGCCCTTCCGGTCGGCTACGCCCGAACCACCGGCTTCGCCGCCCGCGTCCAGGGCAGCACCCAGACCACCGGCCCCGGCATGGCGCTCGGCCTGCCCGACGGCTACCGCAGCCGGTTCCCCGACGAGATCCGCACGCTCTCCGGCGCCTCCACCGGGGTCCTCCTGGCCCAGCAGACCGCCTCCAACCTGCACACCGCCCCCGGCGACACCGTCAGCATCCAACTGCCGGGCATCGGAGCGCGCTCAGTGAAGGTGGACGGCGTGGTCGACCTGCCCCAGGCCGACTCCCTCTTCCAGACCGTCGGCGCGCCCAGCCAGTCCCAGCCGACCGCACCCCCCGACAACGTCGTCCTCCTTCCCGCCTCCCGGTTCGCCGCCCTCACGCGGGGCGTCGGCGCGGTCACCACCCAGATCCACGTCGCCCGCGACGACGCCAGGCTGCCCGCCGACCCGGCCGCCGCCTTCACCGCGGTCACCGGCGCCGCCCACAACCTGGAGGCCCGCTCCGCCGGTGCCGCGCTCGTCGGCAACAATGTCGGTGCCGCTCTCGACTCCGCCCGCCAGGACGCCCTGTATGCGCAGATCCTCTTCCTGTTCCTGGGCGTGCCGGGCGCCGTCCTGGCTGCCGCGCTGACCGCCGCAGTCGCCTCCGCAGGCGGCGAGCGGCGCCGCCAGGAACAGGGCCTGCTGCGGCTGCGCGGACTGCGCCCCCGGCAGATCACCACCCTGGCGGGACTCGAAGCCGCCCTGATCGGTCTCCTCGGTGGCGTGGCCGGGCTCGGCATCGCCGCACTGACCGGCAGGCTCGCCTTCGGCGGCGCCTCCTTCGGAGCGGGCGCGGGAACCTGGGCCGCCTGGTACGCCATCGCCTTCGCCCTGGGCGCTGCCGTGGCCGCCGGATCGGTCCTCGTACCCGCCGTACGAGATCTGCACGCGGTGACCGTGGCCGACACCCGCAAGGAAGCGGGTGCACGCCGCACCCGAAGCCCCTGGTGGATGCGGTACGGCCTGGACTTCGTGCTCCTGATCGGCTCCTGGCTGGTCTTCCGTGCCTCTTCCGGCAACCAGTACGCCCTCGTGCTCGCCCCGGAGGGCGTCCCCGCCCTCTCCGTGTCGTACTGGGCCTTCCTCGGCCCCGCCCTGCTGTGGATCGGCGCTGCTCTGCTGCTGTGGCGTCTCACCCTCCTCGTCCTCACCCACGGCCGTCCCGCCCTGGCCCGGTTGGCCCGCCCGCTGACCGCGACGCTCGCCGGCACGACTGCCGCCGTCCTGTCCCGGCGGCGACGCCCGCTCGCCCGCTCGGTGGTCCTGCTCGCGCTTGCCGTGTCCTTCGCCATCTCCACGGCCGTCTTCAACGCCACCTACCAGCAGCAGGCCGAGGTCGACGCCCGGCTCACCAACGGCGCCGACGTCACCGTCACCGAACCTCCCGGTGCCCGCACCGCACCCGACGCCGGATCCGCCCTGAAGATCTCCGGCGTACGGCACGTCGAACCTCTCCAGCACCGCTTCGCCTACGTCGGCTCCGACCTCCAGGACCTCTACGGTGTCCGCCCGGACACCATCACACAGGCCACCTCGCTCCAGGACGCCTACTTCTCCGGCGGCACCGCCCACCAGTTGATGCGCAAGCTGGCCCAGCGCCCGGACAACCTGCTGGTCAGCGTCGAGACGGTCAACGACTTCCAGCTTTCGCCCGGTGACACCGTCAACCTGCGCATCCAGGACGCCCGCACCAAGGCCCTGCGCACGGTGCCCTTCCACTACGCCGGCATCGCCAAGGAGTTCCCCACCGCGCCGAAGGACAGCTTCTTCGTCGCCAACGCCTCCTACATCACCAAGGCGACCGGCAGCGACGCGGTCGGCGCCTTCCTCCTCGACACCGGCGGCACCCACCAGAAGCAGATCGCCGCGCGCCTGCGTTCACAGCTCGGCACCACTGCCACCGTCACCGACCTGACCCAGACCCGCGGCACCGTCGGCACCAGCCTGACCTCCGTCGACCTGGCCGGACTCACCCGTATCGAACTCACCTTCGCGGTCCTGCTGGCCGCCGGAGCCGGCGGACTCGTCCTCGCCCTGGGACTCGCCGAACGCCGCCGCACCTTCGCCATCGCCACCGTCCTCGGCGCCAAGCCGCACCACCTGCGGGGCATGGTCCTCACCGAGGCCCTCCTGCTGGCCGCGGGCGGACTGGCCGGGGGCGCCCTGATCGGCTGGGCCCTGTCCCAGATGCTGGTCAAGGTCCTGACCGGCGTCTTCGACCCACCGCCCGCGAGCCTGTCGGTACCCGGCGGCTACCTGGCACTCACCGCGACCGCCGCAGTGATCGCCGTACTCGCGGCAGCCCTGAACGGCATCCGCGGCACCCGGCGCCCCGCCGTGGAGGAACTGCGCGACCTGTGAACCGGCCACATCCGGGGGAGCCCGTGCCGATCGCCCCACCGCCTCCTACGCTGTCGGCCATGGGCACGTCCGCCGCACCCGACCCCGACCGCCTTCGCATCCTCGTCGTCGAGGACGACGACACCATCGGCCACCACCTGGAGACCGGACTGCGCAGCAACGGCTACGCCCCCACGTGGAGCCGCACCGGCACCTCCGCCCTGGCCGAGGCGGAGCGCAGCCGCTACGACGCCCTGCTCCTGGACCTCGGCCTGCCCGACCTCGACGGCCTCGACGTCGCCCGCAGCCTGCGCGCCCGCTTCCCGGACCTGCTGATCATCATCCTCACCGCACGCACCGACGACATCGACGTCATCGCCGGCCTGGACGCCGGCGCCGACGACTACCTCGACAAACCCTTCAGCCTCACCGTCCTGCTGGCCCGCCTGCGAGCCCACCTGCGCCGCCGCACGGTCACCTCTCCCGCGCAGCAGCCGATCCGGCTCGGCGACCTGCTCATCGACGTCACGGCACGCCGCTGCACCCTCCGTGACAAGGAAGTCCCCCTGCGCCCCAAGGAGTTCGAACTACTCGCCCTGCTCGCCCGGCACCCAGGCGAAGCGATCGCCCGCGAAACCCTCATGGCCCAGGTCTGGGACGAGAACTGGTTCGGCCCCACCAAGACCCTCGACGTCACCATGGCCGGCCTGCGCCGCCGCCTCACCGAAGCCGCCGACACGGCCGTCCAACCATGCCGGCTCCCACAGATCACCACCCTGCGCGGACACGGCTACCGGCTGGAGAGCTGACGGCAGGGGGCTCACGCAGCGTGCACGGCTTGGTTGCCGATCATCTACATCGACGCCTTGTGGATCAAGATCTGCTCCCCTCCGCCGCCGCGGCGGTCCGCACCCGCTGCTCCTCGCGAGCAGAGCCGACGTCCCGTTCCAGGGGGGTGCGGCTCACGGCTGTCGCGAGGTCTTCCAGGGCCCGTTCTTGCAGTTTCGCCTCGCGCCGCACGACCGGGCTCCCATGACCGGCGGCGTCCTCCCACGCGTGGAGCGCCTCCTCCACGCGTCCCCAGTCCGGATTCCTGTGCTCGCGCACGGCGACTGCTGCCTTCGCGGTGTCCGCCTCCAGGGCCTCGGCGAATCGCTCCGCCTCGGGCACGAAACGGCTGTCGGCCCGCGGGACGTGGCTCTCCATGAGCATCGCTGCCCGGCCGAACCCCTTGAGCGCCTCCTGCGCCTCCTGCGCCTCGCGCGACGTCAGACCCCTGGGGCGGACCGGTTCCCGCCTTGCCCGGTCGTATGCCTCCTGCCAGGCGGCACGTGCCTCCCTGCTCTCCAGCAGTGCCCGGCGCATGTCGGCGTGTTGCTCCCGGGTCGGTTCGGCGTAGTCGCGCAGCACCGCGGCCGCGTAGCGGCCGTTGGCGGCTAGCCAGTCCGCAAGCCGGCCCGGCAGCCGGGGTGTCTCCCATGCGGGGAACACGACGTACGCCAGCATCGCCAGGGCCCCGCCGAGCAGGGTGAGCACCACCCGCTCCGGGACCGTCTGCTCCCATGCCTGGCCGCCCATGCCGAGCAGGAAGACGACGTACGCGGCGGTGAAGCACTGGGAGTAGGCGTAGCCGGTACGGTTCACCGTGTACGACAGGCCCGCCGAGACCACGGCCAGCGCGCCGGACACATGGGCGTCCGGGCCCAGGGCCCGCACCACGCCGGTGGCGAGCGTGACCCCCGCCAGGGTTCCGGCGAGACGGGCCACCGCACGCGCGTACGTCCGGTGGAAGTCCGGCCGCATCACCATCACCGAGGCGATGGGCGCCCAGTAGCCGTGGCCGAGGGGTAGCCGGGCGGCGATCAGATAGCCGAGCGTGGCCACCGCCGCCAGCCGGACGGCGTGCCGGAACACTGGTGAGTCCTGGTGGAGCTCACGGCGCACCGCCCGGACGACGACCGGGACCAGCCGGAGCATGGTCGGGCGCACCAGGAACGCGGCGCCGACGGGACCGGGCGGCGTGGGTGTCCTCCCGCGCGCGCAGCCGCTCCCGGCGATCTCCAACGCCTCACCGAGCAGGTCCACGAGCCGCTCGGCGGCTTGCCGTGCGGGGCCCTCCAGCACCTCGTGTTCCTCGTCGACCCGCAGGACGTCCATGCTCTCGGGCCGCACCTCGGCGGGAGTGCCGCAGCGGATCGAACGGGCGGCCGCATCCAGGACGTCGGCGGCCGCGTCGAGCAACTCCCGCGCGCGGTCCCGCCCGGGTCCCTCCGCCGGGGCGCCCACGTCCGGGTCGGCGAGCGCCGCGACCACTGGCCGAAGGCGCTCGGCGAGCCCCCGGGGGCCGTGCAGGACGGAGGGACGGGTGCGGGCCTGTGACGGCGTCACGGCAGCCGCGTCCCGGGCCGTCATCAACGGCTCCGGGTCGAACGGGGCGGTTGGGTCGTGCCGCAACCGGCGGGCGTAGTCCGCCACGGCTGCCAGGGCATCGGCGAGCGCGTCACGATGCGCTCCCCAACGCCGGATCGGGAACAGCAGGATCAGCACGGCCTGCGTCACGCTTCCGAGTGCGATGACCCCGGCGTGCTCCAGGGCTCGTCCCGTGCTGGTGGGCAAGGTGATGGTCACCAGCATGCTGCCCACGGTCGTGGCTGCGACGATCCCAGCGGTTGATCCGACGGCCCACGCCATTCCCGCGGCGAAGGCCCATACGGCCAGCAGCGGCAGGAAGGTCACGAGTCGCCCCGCCGCCAGGTAGCCCACGAAGGTGCTGAGCGCCAGACCCGCGCCCGTGCCGAGCGCGACCACCTTGCGCGGACGCCAACTGCGCTGGAAGGTGGCGCCACCCGCGGAGTAGGCGCCGAGGGCGGCGGACGCGGCATACGCAGGGGAGACAAGCCACAGCGCCGACGCGATGGCGATCGCCACCCCAGCGGCCGCGCGCAGCGCGAGCAGGGGCTCCAGCCGGGTCTCCTCGATCGTGAGCCCGGATCGCACGACCTCCCGGAAGGCTCGCGGCCACGTCACGGGTGTCCGCCTCGCCGAGACGCCCTGCCGGGTCGCGTCGGTCTGGTCGAGGTGCGGCAGCCGTCGGGCATGGAGACCTCCCACACGACCCGCCGGCCGGCTGGCGGCCGCAGCCGCTGGAGGGGGTGCTGCCACTGCGGACACTGCTGAACGTCCGCCGTCCGTCCTCCAGGCCGGAGCACGGGCATTCGTTGTTGGTTCAGGTCCGGCCGGAGCGCGGCGATTGCCGCCAGCCCCGTCCGGGGGACGGGCAGATCGCTACCCGTCGCCCGGACCGGTCCGGGGGAAAGAGGGGGCACGGCGGCCCCGGGTCTCTTACCGCCTGTGGCCGTTGCCATGGCCGTCGGGGTGCAGGACGACCTTGGTCCACCCCTCGTCACGGGCGTCGAAGTGCTCGTAGGCGGCGGGGGCCTCGTCGAGGCTGAGCTCGTGGGAGACGACGAAGCTCGGCTTCGCCTTCCCGCCGGCGATCAGGTCCCGCAGCGCCCGGTTGTACCTCTTCACCGGTGCCTGCCCCGTGCCCATGCGCTGGCCCTTGAACCACATCATGCCGAAGTCGATCGGGATCTTGCCCTGGGCCTCCAGCTCGCCCTGGGCCTCCGCGCCGCCGGGGTCCTCGGGCAGGAAGACGCCCACCACGCCGATGTCGCCGGTGAACCTGACCGAGTCGATCAGGCCGTTGAGCGTGAGGCTGGCGTCCTCGTGTCCCTGGGGGTCGTGTGCCTGGTAGCCGACGCATTCGCAGCCGTTGTCGGCGCCCAGACCGAGGGTGGCCTCCTTGACGACCTCCGCCGGGTTCTGCTCGGCGGTGTTGATCGGGACGGCCCCGAGTTCCTCCGCCTTGCGCAGCCGGTCGGGCTGGTGGTCGGCCGTCCAGACGCGGCCGGCGCCCTTGAGGAGGGCGGAGTAGGTCGCCATCAGCCCGACGGGACCGGCCCCGAAGACGATGGTCTGGTCGCCCGGTTCGACGTGGGCCATCTCGGTGGCGTGGTAGCCGGTGGGGAAGATGTCGGCGAGCATCACGTAGTCGGTCTGCCGCTCGGCGGCGTCCTCGCCCAGGCGCAGCGCGTTGAAGTCGCCGTAGGGCACGCGCAGCAGTTCCGCCTGGCCGCCCTGGTAGGGGCCCATGTCGGCGAATCCGTAGGCGGCTCCCGCGAGGGCCGGTTCCGGCTGCATGGTCAGGCAGTAGTTGGTGAGCCCCTGCTCGCACTGCTTGCAGAAGCCGCAGGCGATGTTGAAGGGCAGGACCACATACTCGCCGACCTGGACCTTGCGGACGGCCGAGCCGACCTCCACCACCTGGCCCAGGTTCTCGTGTCCCAGGGTGCGGCCGGACTCGAACGAGGTGCGGCCTTCGTACATGTGCAGGTCCGACCCGCATATGTTGGTGGTGGTGATCTTGACGATGATGTCGCAGGGGTGTTCGATCTTCGCGTCCGGTACGTCCTTCACTGTGACCGTTCGCGGTCCTTCATATACCGCTGCCTTCATGGTGACTTCCTTGATATCGCGGCATGGCGGTGATGGAGAGGGCGCGAAGAGCCTGGCTCTCGGAAGTGCTGCGACGGAGACCGTGGCTCCGGCACGCCTCTGGAGGGCCGTTCACCTGATCAGGTGAAACGGTCGTTTTGCCGCCGGCCCCGCCAGGCGGAGCTTCGGCGCTCCGGCGGCGTGCCGTGCGGGTCCCCGTGGACCCTCCGGACGAAACAACCACGCACCGACCGATCAGCGGAATCTCCGGACCCGGACGACCACAAACCGACGGCGCACCTCCGACTGAGGTCACCCGTTATTCACCGCGGTCGTCCTGCAGCGCGCTGCGACGCTCCTGTTCACGCTTGGAGTAGGCGGCCGCCCGGATCGCCTCGTCGCTCTCCAGGCCCGATCCCAGCGCGCCGCCCACCGTGGCGACCGAAGCGACGAACCAGGACAGCGTCCAGTACTCCGTGGCGTGCAGCGGGGTTCTTGTCATGGAGGCGAACAGCCGGTCGTTGAGGATGAAGAGCGCCCAGACCAGGTTGATGACCGCCAAGCCCGCGTAGCAGACGACGACCCCCATACCCACGGTCACGACCGTCGAGGCGTTGTAGAGAGCCGCCTTCTTCCTCGCCTCCGGCGACACCTCGTCCGTTCGATGCCACAGGTTCGCGTCCACGATCAGCCATCCGATCATCAGCGCGACCGACCCGACCATGGCGATCACCAGGCGTGGCGTGCTCAGGGAGGTGGCGAGGCTCCAGACGGTGGAGTTCACGGTGGCGACCGCCCCCGTCGCGAGTGCGGCCGCCAGGGCCTTCGACAAGCCGGGCACCAAGCGCCAGGGCCGGTTCGCGCGGACCATACCGCCGAGCACCCTCAGGTAACCGCGCAGCCCACTGACGACGTACCGCAGATCGGCGAGCTCCTCCTCACCGACCCGGCCCGGACGGATGGGCGCGAGACGGCCGGTGAAGGGTCCCCGCAGCGGCTGACTTCCCGGCGACTCCTCAACCCCCGTGGTCCACGGGCCCGCCAGGCTGAGCACCGCTTCTTCGACGGCCTGCCGGGCCCTTGTCTGCAGCCGGAAGCCCCCCAGCGTGGGAAGGGACAGCAGCGCCAAGCGGTGTTCGTGACTCAGATCCACCACGAGCTTGACCCCCTGCGAGTGCAGCGGAAGGTCGGTGAGAGCCACGACGATGTCCCAGTTCCCGTCACTTCCGCGGTCCATGATCCGGTGCATCAAGGTGAGCGGGTCCTCGGCCCCTGCGGTGAAGGGCTCGCTGACCACCGCGACGTCGAACCGTCGTCCCTGGTCCGACCTGTCGGCGAGCCGGTCAGGAAGCATCCGGGCCATACGCTGCGCAATCTCCGTCGGCGTATCCGGATCCGCCAGAAGAACCACGACCAAAACGTCCTGTGACGACACCCGCACGGCTCCTTCTCGTCGGATGCCCCCGCGAGTGCCCACGGTATGCCCCGAGGTAACGGCAGCGCCCCCGGCGTGTGAGCGGGACCGGTGACGGCGCCTGTCGCGCGGTTCGCGGCGCGATCGGGTGATCAGGAACGGTGGACAAGGACGCGACCGACCCCTTCGTGCATGTCCGGGGCGCCGGTGAGAACAACCTGCGGAACATCGATGTCGACGTTCCGCGGGACGCGATGGCCGCCTTCACCGGCGTCTCCGGTTCGGGCAAGTCCTCGCTCGCGTTCGGCACGCTCTACAGGGAGGCCCAGCGGCGCTGCTTCGAGTCCGTGGCACCGTACGCCCGAAGGCTGTTGCAACAGGTCGGCGCACCGCACGTGCAGGAGATATCGCGAACGGGCGCTCCGGTTCGTCAGGAGTGGGCCCTGCCCCGCCTGTCACGGCACAGGTGGTAGGCGTCAGCCCGGACCGCCCAGCACGATCTTCCACACCCGGGTCGCCACCTGGAGGTTCAGCCGGTCCTCGACGTTCGCGAGGTCGTGACCGCTGATGTCGCGGATGCGCTGCAGCCGGTATCGCAGGGTGCTGCGGTGGATCGCGAGGGAGTCGGCGGTCTCGTCGTAGTTGCCGCCGCAGTCGAAGTACCGGGACAGGGTCTCCACCATGGTCGCGTGGTGCCGGGAGTCGTAGTCGATGAGCTGCCCGAGCCACTCCTGGACGAACCCCTCCAGTTCCCGGTGACCGCTGCCGGGTCCCAGGATGCGGTAGAGACCGAGCTCGTCGAAGAACGACGTGCCGTAGCGCTCGCGGGAGTGGCGGCGCACGTCCAGGGCGCGCTGCGCCTCCCGGTAATGGGAGGGGATGTCGACCACGGAGTCGCAGGAGGCGCTCACTCCGATCGTCCCGGACCGTGTCCCGTTCTCCCGGGCGAGCGCCTCGTACAACGCGCGAGCGTGCGGCCTGTCGCCGGCGATGAGGACGACATGGTCGGAGCGGCGGGTCAGCAGTGAGCGCATGCCCACCGCAGCGGCCACCCGACCCACGGTCTGCGCGAAGGAATCGTCCGCGTTCCGGTTCGACCACTGCACCACGACGACGTAGTGGCTGCCGTGCAGGTCGTGTCCGACTGCCTCGGACCGGGCGTAGGCGCTCGGTCCGTCCGTCCCTGCCAGGAGGTCGTCGGCCAGCTCGTGGCGCAGCCTCAGTTCCACTTCGGCCAGATTGCGCAGGTGCGTCAGCTCCAGGGTGAGCGAGTTGGCTGCGTGTCCGAGCGCCAGGACGGTGTGCTCGTCTGCCTCGTCGCGGGCATCGACCAGTGCCAGGAGGCCCAGGATCTCGCCGTGCGGGCGGATCAGGGTGATCAGCCGGTCCCCGATCCGCACCGGCCCGGCCTGACGGGCGATGGCGTGCAGCATTTCGTCCCGGCGCACGGGGTCCGGTTCGGGGTAGGGGACGGGGCGGCTGGGGCCGGTCCAGGACCTCAGCCGACCGAAACGGTCCTCGACCAGCGCGGGAAGTCCGGTGAGTCCGTGCAGTGCGCGGGTGACAGCTTCCTCGCCGCCACCTGAGGCGGCGACGTCGGCCGTCATGGCGTGGACGGCTCGCTCGTAGCCCAGCTCGGCCACCGCAGAGATCAACTGCCGCTGGAGGACTGTGCGCTCCTCCCTCAGCCGGTCCAGCTCCAGCGCGTCCTCGCGTTGGCGGCGGCGCGCGAAGGCGACCGACAGCGCGGCAGCGGTGTGCCGGACGAGCATGGCGAGCAGAGATCGCTCGGCCCTGGTGGGCCGGGAGCAGGACGTGACCACGAGGTAGCCGTGGAGTCCCGCAGGTCCGCGTAGCCCCAGGGCCCGGCCCCAGGGCCTGCCTGCCAAGGCCACCTCGCCGTCCTGCCCGGCCAGCTCCCGGACCCTCCGGGCCACCGCCACGGCATGAGTCGGCCCGTTTCCAGGGCTGGGGACCAGGTCGCGGCCCACCTTCAGGTACCCGGCCTCGGCGCTGTACGGCCCCGCGGTGACCAAGTGGTCCGTGGCCAGGCGCAAGATCTCACCTTCGTCCGAAGTGTCGAACAGGGCATGTGAGAGCGCGGCCAGTTCGTGGAGGGCGTGGGTGGCTGGGGTGTGAACGGGCAGGCGGGGATGCCTGGGCGCGGCCGTGGGGTGACGCCGGGCGCTGCCCCGCGGAAGGCCGCCCCTCCGGTCGGAGTAGCGGTGGTGCAGGCGGTAGGCCCGACTGCCGACCATGGGATCACTCCGTCCTTCGGAGGCGAGCGGCTTATCGCGTACCCGTTCCCGGGTCGCCCTACCCGAGATGTGCGGGTTCCTTCTCTCGTACTCGTGGGGCGACCGGACCCGTGCATTCCTGACCCGCCAGGCGCAGGCGTCGAGCCACCCGGTTCATCAGCCTGGGGAATGCCCGGCCCTCCGTGCGCACCGGTGAGGCGGCGGAGCCACACCTCCACCTGAACGACGTGATCCGGGGAGTCGACACAGGCGTCGCACTGAAAGGAGTTCCTCATGGCCAAGGCAGTGGGCATCGACCTGGGCACCACCAACTCGGTGATCGCCGTGTGGGAGGGCGGTGAGCCGTCCGTCGTGCCCAACAGCGAGGGCAATCGCACGACACCGTCCGTGGTGGCCTTCACCGACACCGGGGAACGTCTGGTGGGCCAGCTGGCCCGGCGCCAGGCGATCCTCAACCCCAAGGGCACCATCTATTCCGCCAAGCGGTTCATCGGCCGGCACTTCGACGAGATCTCCGACGAGGCCAGGGCGGTGGCGTACGACGTCGTCGAGGGTGACGGCGGGGCGGCCCGCTTCAAGGTGCGCGACAAGCTGTACGCGCCTGAGGAGATCAGCGCACAGGTGCTGCGCAAACTCGCCGACGACGCGTCCAAGCAGCTGGGGGAGCGGGTCACGGAGGCGGTCATCACGGTGCCCGCCTACTTCAATGACGCTCAACGCACTGCCACCAAGGACGCCGGACGGATCGCGGGACTGGAGGTGCTGCGGATCATCAACGAGCCGACGGCGGCCGCCCTCGCGTACGGCATGGACAAGAAGGAGCATGAAACCGTCCTCGTCTTCGACCTGGGCGGCGGCACCTTCGACGTGAGCATCCTCGACGTCGGCGACGGCGTGGTGGAGGTGCGCTCCACCGCCGGCGACAGCCACCTGGGCGGCGACGACTTCGACCGGCGTCTGGTGGACCACCTCGCGGACGACTTCCAGAAGGAGAACGGGATCGACCTGCGCAAGGACCCGCAGGCGCTGCAACGACTGTTCGAGGCGGCGGAGAAGGCCAAGACCGAGCTCAGTTCGGTGACGCAGACGCAGGTCAGCCTGCCGTTCATCACCGCCGACGCCTCGGGCCCCAAGCACCTCACCGACTCGATCATGCGGTCCACTTTCGAGCAGATCACCGGCGACCTGGTGGAGCGTTGCCTGGGACCGGTGCAGCAGGCGATGGCCGACGCCAAGGTCGGTGAGAGCGACATCGACGAGGTCATCCTCGTCGGCGGTTCCACCCGCATCCCCGCCGTCCAGGCCCTGGTTCGCCGGCTGACCGGTGGCAAGGAACCCAACATGAGCGTCAACCCCGACGAGGTCGTGGCCCTGGGCGCCGCGATCCAGGCCGGGGTGCTCAAGGGCGAGGTCAAGGACGTCCTGCTGCTCGACGTCACACCCTTGTCGCTGGGCGTGGAGACACGCGGCGGAGTGATGACGAAGATCATCGATCGGAACACCACCATCCCGGTGCGCCGCAGCGAGACCTTCTCCACCGCCGAGGACAACCAGCCGGCCGTCGATGTGGTGGTCCTCCAGGGCGAGCGCGAGCGGGCCGCCGACAACCGGGTGCTGGGCCGGTTCCAGCTCACCGACATCCGGCAGGCGCCGCGGGGCGAACCGCAGATCGAGGTCACCTTCGACGTCGACGCCAACGGCATCCTCAACGTCAAGGCCCGCGACCGGGACACCGGCAAGGAACAGGGCATCACCATCAGCGAGAGCTCCAACCTGAACCGCAGTGAGGTCGAGCGCATGGTCCAGGAGGCCGAGCGCAACCAGGGCCAGGACCAGGCACTCCGCGAGGCCGTTGACGCCCGCAACGAACTCGACGCAGTCGCGTACCAGGTCGAGAAGCTTCTTGGCGAACTGGGAGACGCGGCGCCCGCGCACGAGAAGGCACGCGCCGAAATGCTCGTGTCCGACGCCCGCACGGCGGTCAAGGAAGAGGCGGGCGTGGAGCGCTTGCGGCCTCTGACCTCCGAACTCCGGCAGGTGTTCGCCGGGCTGGCGGCCCATCAGGGCGCCTCCGCCACGGGCGGCGGTCCCGGCCAGGACGCCGCAGCGGACGGTCCCCCGAGCGGCGGTGGCGCTGACGATGATGTCATCGACGCCGAGTTCGACAAGGGCTGAGGCGCGCCATGCCCACCCACCCCCAGGAACCCGACCGGGCCGCGTCGGATCCGGGCGCACAGGTCCCGGAAGGTGCCGGACCCGGTCCTCGCGGGGATCTGCCCCAACCGGAGCCGCCGCGGCCCGAGGCGGCGAACGGCGAACCGGGGCCCGATGCCGCCGGCCCCGCGCCTGCCGAGGACGAGTACACGACCGCCATCCAGGAACTGGAGGACCGCTGGCGGCGCGCGCTCGCCGACCTCGACAACCTTCGCAAGCGTCACGCCAGGGAACTGGAGCGCGAGCGGGCGGTCGAGCGGTCCCGCACGGCGGCCGCCTTCCTGCCCGTCCTCGACAACCTGGAACTCGCCCTGACCCATGCCGGTGCCGATCCGGGTGCGATCGTGGAGGGCGTCCGGGCCGTACGCGACCAGGCGGTGAACGTCCTCGCACTGCTGGGCTACCCGCGGCACGCGGAGAGCGGTGTCGCCTTCGACCCGGCCTGGCACGAGGTGGTCGGCGTAGTCCAGGACCCCGACGCCCCACCGGGCACGGTCGTCGAGGTGCTGCGCCCCGGCTACGGGGACGGCGAACGGCAGCTCAGGCCCGCCGCCGTGACCGTCGCGAAGCGGGAGTGACCGGCGATGGCACGGGACTACTACGAGGTGCTGGGCGTGTCCCGGACCGCGAGCCAGGACGAGATCCAGCAGGCATATCGCAAACTCGCCCGTAAGTACCACCCCGACGTCAACAAGGATCCCGGGGCGGAGGAACGCTTCAAGGACCTCAACGAGGCGTACAGCGTCCTGTCCGATCCCAAGACCCGGGCCCGCTACGACCGCTTCGGCGAGGACTTCCGCAAGATCCCCGAGGACTTCGACGAACGGGTCGCGGCCGGGGCGGGCGGCGGCTTCCGCGGCCGGAGGACCACAGGCGCGGGCGGCCCTCGCGTCCGCTACACCACAGGCTTCGGCGACGACTTCGGCGCGGAGGGCATCGACATCGAGGATCTGCTCGGCTCCATGTTCGGAGCCGGCGCCGCCCGAGGCGGCGTCCCCGGGGCGGACCAGGAGGCCGAACTGCCGCTCACCGTCGAGGAGGCGTACCGAGGCGGCCGTCGCACCGTCACACTGGCCGGCCCCACCGGGCAGCCGCGGCGGTACGAGGTCGACGTGCCGCCGGGCGTCACCGACGGGCAGCGCATCCGGCTGGCGGGTGAGGGTGGCCGGGGCAGCGCTGACGCCGCCTCGGGCGACCTGTACCTGCGGGTGCGTATCCAGCCCCACCCCCGGTTCCGGCTGGACGGCCGCGACGTGCACGTCCAGGTCCCGGTCGCCCCGTGGGAGGCGGCCCTGGGCGCGACCGTGCCCGTGCCCACGCCCGGCGGCGGCACGGCGAAGGTCACGGTGCCCGCGGGCTCGTCCAGCGGCCGGCGACTGCGGCTGCGCGGCGAGGGCATGCCGAACCCGCGGGGCGCGAACGGCGACCTGTACGCCGAACTTCGCGTCATGGTGCCTCCCGCCCTCGGCGACCGGGAGCGCGAGCTGTTCGAGGAGCTCGCCGCCACTTCCTCGTTCGACCCCAGGAGGACGCGATGAACGACCGACCCGCGGGAGCGGGAGGCATCGGCCGGGCCGGTGTGGGAGCCCGTCCGGTACGAACGGGCGCCGACCTCACCGCCTCGACGGCTGTCCGGTACGCGCTCGTGCCCGTCCCCAGGCTCTCCCTGGCCGCCGTGGCCCTTCGCTCCGGCCTCCACCCGGATCTGATCCGCCGGTTCGTCGCCCTCGGCCTGGTCGACGCCGAGCGCGACTCCGCGGGGCGACTGGTGTTCGATCCCACGGCCCCGGCGGTGCTCGCCCGTATCCAGCGGCTGCGCACCGGACTCTGCCTCAACTACGCATCCATCGGCCTGGTGCTCGACCTGCTGGACCGCATCAGCATGCTCGAAGCCGCCCTGCGCCGCACCGGTACGAGGAGTGAAACACCCCCATGGACATGAACCGTCTCACCCAGAAGTCCCAGGAAGCCCTCCAGGAGGCCCAGAGCGCGGCTGTCGGCATGGGGCAGACCGAGGTCGACGGGGAGCACCTGCTGCTCGCGCTTCTCGATCAGGAGGACGGTCTGATCCCGCGGTTGCTGCAACAGGCCGGCACCGAGTCGAAGGAACTGCGCGCGGCCGTGCGCGAGGAACTCTCCCGTCGCCCGAAGGTCACCGGTCCCGGCGCGGCACCCGGCCAGGTCTTCGTCACCCAGCGCCTGTCCCGCCTGCTCGATACCGCCGAGCGGGAGGCCAAACGCCTCAAGGACGAGTACGTGTCCGTGGAGCACCTCCTGCTCGCCCTGACCGAGGAGGGCTCGGCGACCGCTGCCGGACGGCTGCTCAAGGAGCACGGCGTGACCCGGGATTCGTTCCTGGGCGCGCTCACCCAGGTCCGCGGCAACCAGCGCGTCACCTCCGCCAACCCCGAAGTGGCCTACGAGGCCCTGGAGAAGTACGGCCGCGATCTCGTCCTCGAGGCCCGCTCCGGCCGGCTGGACCCGGTCATCGGCCGTGATACCGAGATCCGCCGCGTCACCCAGATCCTCAGCAGCAAGACCAAGAACAACCCCGTCCTCATCGGCGATCCCGGCGTCGGCAAGACCGCCATCGTCGAAGGCCTGGCACAGCGCATCGTTCGCGGCGACGTCCCCGAGGGCCTGCGCGACAAGACGGTGTTCGCCCTCGACATGGGCTCCCTGGTCGCCGGCGCCAAGTATCGCGGCGAGTTCGAGGAACGACTCAAGGCCGTGCTGTCCGAGGTGAAGGCCGCCGAGGGACGGATCCTGCTCTTCGTCGACGAGTTGCACACGGTCGTCGGCGCGGGCGCCGCCGAAGGGGCCATGGACGCGGGCAACATGCTCAAGCCGATGCTCGCCCGCGGCGAACTCCACATGATCGGTGCCACCACCCTCGACGAGTACCGCAAGCACATCGAGAAGGACGCCGCCCTCGAACGCCGCTTCCAGCAGGTCCTGGTCGACGAGCCGAGCGTGGAGGACACCATCTCCATCCTGCGCGGACTGCGTGAACGCCTGGAGGTCTTCCACGGCGTGAAGATCCAGGACACCGCACTGGTCTCCGCGGCCACCCTCAGCCACCGCTACATCACCGACCGGTTCCTGCCCGACAAGGCCATCGACCTCGTCGACGAGGCGTGCGCCCGGCTGCGTACCGAGATCGACTCGATGCCCGCCGAACTCGACGAGATCACCCGCCGGGTGACCCGCCTGGAGATCGAGGAGGCGGCCCTGGCCAAGGAGACCGACGCCGCCAGCAAGGCCCGCCTGGAGGAACTGCGCAGGGAACTGGCCGACCTGCGCGGCGAGGCCGACGCCAAACACGCCCAGTGGGAGGCCGAACGGCAGGCGATCCGCCGTGTGCAGGAACTACGCCAGGAACTGGAGCAGCTCCGCCACGAGGCGGAGGAGGCCGAACGCGCCTACGACCTCAACCGCGCCGCCGAACTGCGCTACGGCCGCCTCCAGGACCTGGAGCGCCGGCTGAAGGCCGAGGAGGAGCAACTGGCTGCCAAACAAGGGCAGAACCGGCTACTGCGCGAGGTCGTCACCGAGGAGGAGATCGCCGAGATCGTCGCCGCCTGGACCGGCGTGCCCGTCGCCCGTCTCCAGGAGGGCGAACGCGAGAAGCTGCTGCGCCTCGACGAGATCCTGCGCGAGCGGGTCATCGGCCAGGACGAGGCGGTCAAACTCGTCGCCGACGCCATCATCCGCGCCCGCTCCGGCATCCGCGACCCGCGCCGCCCCATCGGCTCGTTCATCTTCCTCGGCCCCACCGGCGTCGGGAAGACCGAGCTGGCCAAGACTCTCGCGGCGGCCCTGTTCGACTCCGAGGAGAACATGGTCCGCCTCGACATGAGTGAGTACCAGGAGCGGCACACCGTCAGCCGGCTCATGGGCGCACCGCCCGGATACGTCGGCTACGAGGAAGGCGGCCAGCTCACCGAGGCCGTACGCCGCAAGCCCTACTCGGTCGTGCTGTTCGACGAGATCGAGAAGGCGCACACCGATGTCTTCAACACCCTGCTGCAGGTCCTCGACGACGGCCGCATCACCGACTCCCAGGGCCGCACGGTCGACTTCCGCAACACCGTGATCATCATGACGTCGAACATCGGCTCCGAGCACCTCCTCGACGGCGCCACTGCCGAGGGCGAGATCAAGCCGGACGCCCGTGCCCTGGTGATGGGCGAGCTGCGCGGGCACTTCCGCCCGGAGTTCCTCAACCGCGTCGACGACATCGTGCTGTTCAAGCCGCTCGGTGAGCGGCAGATCGAGCGGATCGTGGAGCTGCAGTTCGACGAGCTGCGCCGCCGCCTCGCCGAACGTCGCATCGCCGTCGAACTCACCGATGCTGCGCGTGAGTTGATCGCCCACCAGGGTTACGACCCGGTGTACGGGGCCCGGCCGCTGCGCCGCTACATCTCCCACGAGGTCGAGACGATGGTCGGACGCGCCCTGCTGCGCGGTGACGTCCAGGACGGCGCGACGGTCCGCGTCGACGCCGAACACGGAGAGCTGGTGGTCACCTACGACCAGCCCGAGGACGTGCAGGGAGCGCGGGCGGCATGAACACGACGCAGGTGCGGACCGTCAGTTGCCCGAACTGTCGGCGCATCAACCGGGTCCCCGTGGCCGCGGAGGGCCGCCCCAGGTGCGGCCACTGCAAGCAGCCCCTGCCGTGGATGGTGGACGCGGGTGACGACGACTTCACCGAGGTCGCCGAGCGGGCCGACGTCCCCGTCGTGGTCGACCTGTGGGCCACCTGGTGCGGCCCCTGCCGCATGGTCAGCCCCGCGCTGGAGAAGGTCGCCACCGATCTCGCCGGCCGAGTCAAACTCGTCAAGGTCGACGTCGACAAGAACCCACGGCTGTCTCAGCGTTTCGAGGTCCAGGCCGTACCAACGCTGCTGATCCTCGACCGGGGCGAGACGGTCGCCCGGCAGGCGGGGGCGGCCCCCGCCCCCGTTCTGCGCCAGTGGGTGGAAGAGTCGATCTCCGCCCGGAAAGGGTGATCCGGATGACCCTGCACGCAGACCCTCACCTTGCGCTTGTCCGGCCGGTCCAGCCGCTGACCCCGGAAGGGTGTCAGGAGTGTCTGATGCTCGGCTCCCCGTGGGTCCACCTGAGGCTCTGCCTGACCTGCGGGCACGTCGGCTGCTGCGACTCCTCGCCGAACAAGCACGCGCGCAAGCACGCAGCTGCCGTCGCCCATCCGATCGTGCAGTCCTTCCAGCCCGGCGAGGAATGGCGCTGGTGCTTCGTTCACGAGGCGTTCGTCTGATGTCCGGCGACCAGTCGCTGCCGGGCGAAGAACCAGTGCCGAGGAAAATGGACGAGGCCGTCTTCTGGGAGACTCCGGACGTCTACGGCGCGTATCCGCGCCTCACGGAGGAGCAGACAGCACGTCTGGCGGAGCACGGGCAACGCCGGACCATGGCTCCGAACGACGTGCTGATCCGGGAAGGGGAGCGCTGCGAGACGTTCTTCGTCGTCCTCAGCGGTACCGTCGCCGTCGTCGAGGACTACGGCACTCCCGGGGAGCACGTGCTGCGCGTGCACGGCCCCGGTCGCTTCATCGGCGAACTCGGCCTGCTGTACGGACAGGTGGCCTTCTACACCGCTGTCGCCAGGGAGCCGGGCGAGGTCCTCGTCGTCTCCTTGGACCAGTTGCGCCACCTGGTGTCCCAGGACTCCACCATCGGGGACACCGTGCTGCGCGCCTGTCTGTGCCGTCGCGCGCTGCTCGTCGGACAGGGCGCCGGCTTCCGCATCATCGGCTCGCGGTACTCGCCCGACACCAGACGGCTGCGCGAGTTCGCCGTCCGCAACCGGCTGCCGCACCGCTGGATCGACCTGGAGACCGACGAGGAGGCCGAGGAGCTGCTGCGCCGCTTCGGCGTCGGCCCGGCGGATACTCCACTCGTCATCTGGCGGGACACCACCCTGTTGCGCAACCCCAGCAACGCGGAACTGGCCCGGCTCATCGGCCTGCCGTCACTACCCGCCGGAAACCGTCACGGCGACGTCCTCATCGTGGGCTCCGGACCCGCCGGCCTCGCTGCCGCGGTGTACGCCGCCTCCGAGGGCCTGAGCACCACGGTGGTGGAGGCGATGGCCACCGGCGGCCAGGCCGGCACGTCGTCCCGCATCGAGAATCTGCTCGGCTTCCCATCCGGCATCTCCGGCGCCGAACTCACCGAACGCGCCGTGCTCCAGGCCGACAAGTTCGGCGCCGGGATCAGCCTTCCGCTGGAGGCGACCGGCCTCCATGCCAAGGACGAGGACCACTACGTGGTGGCGTTCGCCGACGGCAGTGAGATCGCCGCCCGCGCCGTCGTCCTGGCCATGGGTGCCCGCTACCGCCGGCTCCAGGTGCCCGGCATCGAACGCCTGGAGGGAACGAGCGTGCACTACTCGGCGACCGTCTACGAGGCCCAGCAGTGCCGTACCGACCCGGTGGCCGTCGTCGGCGGAGGCAACTCGGCGGGCCAGGCGGTGCTGTTCCTCGCCGGGTACGCGCCGAAGGTGCACCTGCTGGTCCGAGGAGCCGGCCTTGAGGCCAACATGTCCCGCTACCTGGTCGACCAGGTCGAGCGCCATCCGCGGGTGGAGGTCATGCTGCACACCGAGGTCACCGAGGTCATCGGCCAGGAAGCGCTGGAGGAGCTCGACGTGGTCGACAACCGCACGGGCGTGCACCGCCGCCTCGCGGCACGGAGCCTGTTCGTCTTCACCGGCGCCGAACCTCACACCGAATGGCTCGCAGGCACCGTCGCCCTCGACTCCCGCGGCTTCGTCCTCACCGGGCCGGAGGCACAGGAGGCCTGCGCCTACCCCGAGGTGTGGCACGGCCGCGGGCGCTCGTGCATGACCCTGGAGGCCGGCCTGCCCGGGGTCTTCGCGGTGGGGGACGTCCGCAGCGGCTCGGTGAAGCGGGTGGCCTCCGCGGCCGGTGAGGGCGCGATGGCCATCCACTTCGTGCACCGGCACCTGGGGCACTCGGCCGTACCCGGCACCCCGGGCACGCCGGCCGTCACGGGCCGCTCGGACGTCTCCCCACATCTACGTCACAAGGAGTCCGCATGGCTCGCATGACGAATGGCGGACGATGAGATGACGAGAAGCAACAAGGAGGCGATGGCCGTGCCCGTCTGGTCAGCTCGTGCCTGCGATAGGCGTGGCCACGGCGGTCATTGGCGCCCTGACCGTCACGCGGCACGCCCGACTGCCTCCGGGTCAGCAAGCTGCTGGCATCAGACCGGGCGGTGTCCGGCCTGCTGACCTGCACGGTGGCTGCTGCGCTCTCCGGGCACCGTCCCCGAGCAGGATCTGACCATTCCGTTGCATCGCATCCCGACCAGTCCTTGCAGTGGCTTCGTCGTCACCGACGTGCATGCCTCGGCCCACTGCGCCGTCACGGTGTGATCGGCCGACGGGGCCCGGGAGGACAAGTCACCTGCCCACACGTGGGGGAGCGGGGCCGAGTCGAGTCCGGTCTCCTCGCGGCCAGGCGACGTTCGAGTCTCGACAGCCGCCAAGCCGGCGGGGCGACGCCGGGCTCCGGAGTCAAGCGCCGTCGAACGGGCCAAAGGGGTTCGTTGCGCCGGACATGCCGCTGTCCACGGCGCTCGGGGTCGACGTCGGCTCACAGACCGGGCTTACAGACCGGGCTCATCGAACTGGTCGAGGTCGAACTGGTCGAGAAGGAAGTCGACCGGTGCGAGGCCCGAGGCGGCGGATTCGCCGTCGTGAAGAAGCTGCTCCGTCCAGATGACCTTGCCGCGGGTCGTGTACCGCGTTCCCCATCGCTGCGCGAACTGCGCCACCAGAAAGAGCCCCCGCCCGCCTTCGTCCGTGGTCGCGGCCCGCCGCAGGCGCGGCATCGTACCGCTGCCGTCCGAGACCTCGCAGATCAGACGGCGTCCGTGCAACAGCCGCACGCCGACCGGCGGCGAGCCGTACCGGATCGCGTTCGTGACCAACTCGCTGACGATCAGCTCCGTGGCGAATCCGGTCTCCTCCAGCCCCCACTCCAGCAACGTCTCCCTGCAGCGCGCCCGCACCGAGGGAACCAACGCCGGATCGGGCGGCACGTCCCACTCGGCCACGCGCGACGGCGGGAACATCCGGGTACGTGCCGTCAGCAGCGCGATGTCGTCGGAGGGGCGTGACGGCTTCAGCGCGTCGATCACCGCCTGACACGTCTCCTCCGGAGTGCGTTTCCCGGACCCGCGCAAAGCCCGGCGCAGCCTCTCCAGCCCGACGTCGAAGTCGTGGGCGCGGTTCTCCACCAGGCCGTCGGTGTACAGCACCAGTTGTGAACCCTCCGGCAGGGACACCTCTGTGCTCTCGAAGGGGTAGCCGCCCAGACCGAGGGGTGCCGAGACCGGCACACCGGGGCAGGTGACCGTCCCGTCCGGGCGCACCACCACCGGTTCCGGGTGTCCCGCACGGGCCATGGTGCAGGTCCCCGCCACCGGGTCGTAAACCGCGTACAGACAGGTAGCTCCGGTCACCGCCTCCCCTTCGTGGCCATCCACGGCATCACCCCTGTTCCTCTCGTTGTCCATGCGCACGACCATGTCGTCCAGGTTCCCGAGCACCTCGTCCACGGGCAGGTCCAGGGTGGAGAAGTTGTGCACAGCGGTGCGCAGCCGACCCATCGTCGCCGCCGCGTGCAGCCCGTGACCGACGACGTCACCCATCACCAGGGCCACGCGCGCGCCCGGAAGCGGGATGACGTCGAACCAGTCCCCGCCCACCCCCTCCTCCGAGGGCAGATACCGCCAGGCCACCTCCAGCGCGTCCTGCTCCGGCTGTCCACGCGGCAGCAGACTGCGCTGCAGCGCCACCGCCATCGCGTGCTCCCGGGTGAACCTCCGGGCGTTGTCGATGGCTACCGCCGCCCGTACGGCCAGTTCCTCCGCGAAGGTGAGATCCTCCGGCTCGAACGCAGGGGAATCCGCCGTCCGGTAGAAGTTCGCCACGCCCAGCGGTACGTTCCGCGCCCGCAGTGGCACGGCCACCAGCGACCGCAGCCCGCCCTCCAGGGCCTTTTGGGAGCGCTCCGGGTCCTGTTCCCGCCAGCCGTGTGACCGGCGCAGGTCCGTCTCCAGCATCCCCCGCCCCTCCTGCAGCGTCCGCATCTGCGGGGTGCGGGGCGAGAACGCGATCACTTCGTCCAGCGGATACACCGGCATCATCCGCTGTTCGCCGCCGATCGCCGCCCGGCGCAGATGCCGCCACCCCTCCGCCGTCGGCTCCCACCCCCGCAGCACCGCGTCGAGCAGATCCACCGTCACGAGGTCGGCGAACTGCGGCGCCGCCACGTCGGCCAGCTCCTGGGCCGTACGCCTCACATCCAGCGTCGTCCCGATCCGCACCCCGGCCTCGTACAGCAGCTTCAGCCGCTCCCGCGCGACCTCGGCCCGACCCGAGACCTCCGCCAGCTCCGTGGTGTCCCGGAGGGTCACCACGCTGCCTCCCCGGTCGCTCTGCGGGTACGTCAGCCGTTTGTTCACCGCCAGCAGTCGGTCCCCCGCGCGACGCACCTCGTCGGTGACCTCCTCCCGCGACGACAGCAGGCTCATGACCGGCTCCGAGAGTCCCAGCTCCCGCACCGAGCGCCCCCGCACGTCAGCCGGCAGTCCGAGAAGCCGGGTCGCCTCGTCGTTCGCCAACAGCAGCCGTCCGTCGGCGTCCGTGATCAGCACGCCCTCCCGCACCGCGTGCAGGACCGCGTCGTGGTGCTCGTACAACTGTGCCAGCTCCACCGGAGCCAGGCCAAAGGTCTGCCGTCGCAGCCGCCGGGACACCAGCGTCGTTCCCGTCATGGCCAGTGCCAGCGCGACCGCGCCGCCGGCCAAGATGATCGGCAGCTGTGGCAGCCACAGCTCCGCCACGTTCTTGACCGTGATTCCGGCGGAGACCAGGCCGACCACCTTGCCGCGCGAGTCGGTCACCGGGACCACCGCCTGCACGTCCGTCCCCTGGCCCGCGGGCAGAGGCGGCCCACCGGCCTGCTCGACGACGGTACGGCCCTTCAGCGCCGGTGCGATGGTGCCGACGAACTTCTTCCCGATCTCCCGCGGATACGGGTACGTGTAACGAATCCCCTTCGTGCTCATGACGACGATGAAATCCATGCCTGTGCGCTTGCGCGCCGCCTCGGCCCGCGGCTGGAGCACCGCTGAGGGGTCCGGGCTCTGCAGTGCCGCGGCCACGCCCGGGGCACTCGCGAACGACTGGGCCGCGATGACCGACTCCCGTCGTCCTTTCTGCAGAGCGTCACTCGCCGCCTGGAGCACCATGCCGACCACCGCGGCCACCACCAGCAGGACCACGATGACGACCTGGAGGAGGAACACCTGACCGGCCGCACTGCGCGGGTCCAGCCGGGAAGCGCGGCCCTTGCGCGAGCGTCCGACGGGCGGATGACGTTCCGGGCCCAGAGGGCGTCCGGAGAATGCCTCCATACACCCTTGATAACACCACTGGGGGCAGGCCGACGCTGATCAAATCCGTCGCGCGGCTGCCGCGGCGCAGCAGCGGAGGGCGTCGGTGCAGGAAGGACCGAGCTGAGCGGGAACACGGCGCCGAGAGCAGACGCAGCCGTGACACGGCTTCCAGGCACCTACGCGGCGCGCTCCGAAGTCCCGGGGCGCCTGCAGCGGACGGCGACGGCCGCGATGTCGTCATCGAGCCTTCCGCCGCTGTAATGGAGTAGGTCTCGGTGAAGCCGGTCCAGCAGCTCACGGGGCGTCGCCGGGCCGAGCTGCCGCATCCACTCCGGTAGCGGGAAGAACGTGCCGGCCCGGTCCCGGGTCTCCGTCACGCCGTCGGTGTAGAGCAGCATCTGGTCGCCGGAGGCGAAGGCGACGGTGTCGACGTTGTAGTCGTCCCCGAGGAGGGTCGCGAGGTTGAGGGGCGGTGAGGGGACGGTGGGCTCAAGGACGCGGATCTCGCCGCCGCGCACCACCAGTGGCGGAGGATGTCCACAATTGAGGATTTTGACGTGTCCGCCGCCACTGGGGATCTCGGCGATCAGCGCAGTGGCGAAGTGCTCAGGCTGATCCGGGTCGAGCTTGGCGACGCTGTAGCGCCTCATGCTCGTCTCCAGCCGATGGATGACGCCCCTCAGGTCGGGCTGGTCGTACGCGTTCTCCCTGAAGCAGTTGATCACCGCCGAGGCGGCTCCCACGGCCGGCAGCCCTTTGCCGCGCACGTCACCGATGAGCAGCCGAACCCCGTACGGCGTGTCGGCCACCTCGTAGAAGTCGCCTCCGATCCGGGCCTGCTCCTGAGCCGCCAGATACAGCGACTCGACATCGAGATCCTGGACACGGCGCGGCAGCGGGCGCAGCAACACCTGCTGCGCTGCGTCGGCGACGAGCCGGACCTGGAAGAGCGTTTCCTCTCGTTGGAGTCGAAGATGACTCGTATATGCGGCCGTCAAAGTGACCGCGACGATCGCAGCCGCCGTGTAGGGCGTTCCGAGATCGGAGTACACGAGGCTCAGCCCGATCATGGTCAGCAGGCAGAAAGCCCCCAGCGCGATCGTCGGCAGCACGGGCCACATCGCAGCGGCCAGGGCGGGTGCGGCAGGCAGGAGACGGCTGAACGCGATCTCCCTGGGAGTGGCGAAGGCCAAGCCGGTGATCAGGGCGGTGAGAATCACGGGCGACAGCAGGACGATCTCGCGTCGGGCATCGGGTGAAGGGCGGTGGCGCCGAGGTCGTCCTGTCCTGATCACAAAAATCATCTTAATGGGGCATAACGGGCTTCGTTCGCGAGAGCGTCGGCGCCCATGCGCGCCGACCGACCGCTGAACCGCGCCGTGCAGCCCCTCAGAAGGCCGCCCCGGCTGTGAGCGGCCCTCCCGCGGTGGGCAGCCCAGGTCAGCGGCGCAAGAACACCGGTGTGGCTGTTCGTAGTGTGTCCGCCACTCTCAGCTGTCCTCGGCCGGGCCGTCATCCGCATGCTGCGATAAAATGGCCAAAACTGTGTGCGCTGTCCCCTCGCGGCTCGGCCGCCCGACGTTGCGGCACGCTGGTATCTGCTCGGTGAGTGGGAATCCACGCCAACACCCCCAGGGGACGGTTGCCTTCCCGTAGGTCCGTTCTCCCGTAGGTCGGTTTTCATGGACCTCAACACCATCACCGAAGTAGTCCGGCAGCCGTCCGAGCAGCCAGGCCTGGACTGGCACGAGGGCGACGCCTGGCTCGCAGGCGGAACATGGCTCTATTCCACGGAGCAGCCGGACCTGCGACGGCTGATCGACCTGACGGCGTTGCGTTGGGAGCCTCTTGTTCCGACGGACGAGGGTCTGGAGATCAGCGCCACCTGCACCATTCGCGACCTGTACGCCTTTCCGTCGCTGGAGACCTGGACCGCCGGAATTCTCCTCCGGAAGAGCTGCGAGGCATTCCTGTCCTCGTTCAAGGTCTGGAACGCGGCGACCGTCGGCGGAAACATCTGCATGTCCTTGCCCGCCGGCCCGATGATCACGTTGACGGTCGCGCTCGAAGCGCGGTACGAGCTGTGGGCGCCCGACGGCTCCGTACGCTTCGTCGACGCCCTCGATTTCGTCACGGGCGACCACCGCAACATTCTCGCCCCCGGGGAGATCCTGCGGCGCATCATCATTCCGGAGTACGCGCTGCGCAAACGCACCGCGCACCGTCGCTTCACGCTGACCCGGCTCGGCCGCTCGACGGTGTTCCTCGTCGGCACACAACGCCTGGGCGCGAATGACCTGCTGCTCACCGTCACCGCCGGCACCACACGGCCTGTCCGCATCGCCTTCGTGTCCCTGCCCGATGCCCGGACCCTGCGGCAGAGCATCGACGCCGTGCCTGCCGACGTCTGGTTCGCCGATCCCAACGGGACCCCCGACCACCGTCTGCACCTGTCACGGCACTTCGCCGAAGAGATCCGCCGCGAACTCACGGCTGGGGACCTGCCATGACCTACATCGTGAACGGCCGCAGATTCGACCGGGAACCGGCCCCGGGCCAGTGTCTGCGCACGTTCCTGCGCGCACTCGGCCACTTCGGCGTCAAGAAGGGGTGTGACGCGGGCGACTGCGGCGCCTGCACGGTGTGGCTGGACGGCGTACCGGTACACAGCTGCATCACCCCCGCCTTCCGCGCGAACGGCCGTGAGGTGACCACGATCGAGGGCCTTGGGCGACCAGGCGCCCTGCATCCCATGCAGCGGCAGTTCGAGGACGCCCCGGGATTCCAGTGCGGTTTCTGCACCGCAGGGATGATCATGACGTCGGCGACCTTCACCGAGGACCAGAAGGCAGATCTGCCGCGGGCGTTGAAGGGCAACCTCTGCCGCTGTACCGGATACCGGGCGATCGAGGACGCCGTGAAGGGCGTCCGTGCGGTGGAGACGGCGGCACCGGGCAAGGCCGTCGGGACGAGTGTCGGCGCGCCCGCGGGCCACGACGTGGTGACCGGTCATGCCGAGTTCACCATGGACACGCGGATCGACGGCATGCTGCACCTCAAGGTGCTGCACTCGCCCCACGCCCACGCCCGGATCCGCTCGATCGACAAGAGCGCCGCCCTCGCCGTGCCCGGCGTGCACCGGGTCTACACCTGGGAAGACGCACCCCGCAGACGCTTCACCACGGCGATCCACACCGACCACCTGGTCGACCCGGACGACACCTACATCCTCGACGACACGGTCCGCTTCGCCGGCCAGCGCGTCGCCGCGGTCCTGGCCGACACGATCGGGGCGGCGGAGGAGGGCTGCCGGCGTCTCACGGTCGAGTACGAGGTGCTGCCTGCGGTGTTCGACCCGGAGGCGGCGATGGCCGACGGCGCACCCCAGCTGCACGGCTCCCACGATCCGTTCGTCCGCGACCCCGGCCACAACATCCTGGTCGAACTCCACTCGCACATCGGCGACGTCGACGCGGGATTCGCCGCGGCCGACGTGATCCACGAAGGCACGTACTTCTCACCGCGGGTGCAGCACGCACATCTGGAGACCCACGGTTCGATCGCCTGGCTGGAGGACGGTCGGCTGAACGTCCGCACCAGTTCCCAGTCACCGTCGATCGCAAAAGTCAAGCTGGAGTACCTGTTCGCGCTGCGCCCGGACCAGGTGAGGGTGTTCTGCAAGCGCGTCGGCGGCGGATTCGGCGGCAAGCAGGAGGTGATCGCGGAGGACCTGGTCGCGCTCGCCACCCTGGACACCGGACGGCCCACCTGTTTCGAGTACACCCGTGAGGAGGAGTTCACCACGGCCTCGCCGCGGCATCCGATGAGCCTGACGGTCAAGCTCGGCGCGAAGGCTGACGGAACGCTCACCGCCTTCCAGGTACGCAACGTGTCGAACACCGGCGCCTACGGGAACCACGGCGGCGAAACGCTCTACGCGGGCGGAGCCGCCGTCATGATCTACCGCTGCCCCAACAAGAAGTACGACGCGTACTCCGTCTACACGAACACCGTGCCGAGCGGGGCGCTGCGCGGTTACGGCATGACGCAGCCGGCGTTCGCCGTGGAGTCGGCGATGGACGAACTGGCCCGCGCCCTGCACATCGACCCGCTCGAACTGCGCCGGCGCAACATCGTGCGGCCGGGTGAGCCCCTGCTCGCGATGCACGGGGGCCCCGACGACGTGATCTTCACCGAGGACGGCCTCGCCCTGTGTCTCGACCTGGTGGGCGACGCCCTGGCTCGTACGGACGACCAGCCGCCCCCCGGCCCGGAGTGGCTCGTCGGAGCCGGAGTGGCGAGTTCCCTGCACGAGACCGCGCCCCCGACGGACCACCTCTCCGAGGCATGGGTCACGCTGGGCGACGATCTCATCTACGAACTGACCGTCGGCACCCCCGAGTTCGGGGAGGGAACCTCCACGGCCCATGTCCAGATCGCAGCCGACCAGCTGGGCACGACACCGTCACGGATCCGTCTGGTGCAGTCCGACACCGACCGCACGGGATTCGACACCGGTGCCTTCGCCAGCGCGGGCCTCTTCGTGGCGGGCAATGCGGTCCTGCGGGCGGCCAATGCCGTGCGCGACCGCATTCTGCAATTCGCCGCCGCGCACACGGGCATCCATGTCGTGATGTGCACGATGGACGACGACGGTGTCGTCTGCGGGGACCGGCGGGTGTCGCTGGCGGAACTCGTCGCGCTGGCCCGGAGTCGTGGAATCCGCTTCACCGCCGCCCGCAAGGCATACGGCTCACCCCGGAGCGTCACCTCCAACACGCAGGGGTTCCGGGTCGCCGTGCACCGCGTGACGGGTGAGATACGGATCCTGTACAGCGTGCAGGCGGCCGACGCCGGGGTGATCATCAACCCGGCGCAGGTCCGGGGACAGGTGGAGGGCGGTGTCGCCCAGGGAATCGGCTTCGTGCTGACCGAGAACCATCAGGTCGACGGCAACGGCGTCATGGTCAACCCGAACCTCCGAAACTACCGCATCCCCACCTACGCCGACCTCCCCCGTACCGAGGTCCTCCTGGTGGGCTCGGCGGATTCGGTCGGGCCCCTGCGGTCGAAGGGAATGGCGGAGTGCTGCATCAACCCGGTGGCCCCCGCGCTCGCGAACGCGGTGCATGACGCCACGGGTGTCCGCTACCGTGCGCTGCCGCTGACTCCGGAACGCATTTACGGCCGGCTCCCTGCGGAGCAGTCGGTGTCGACAGGTTGAGCCACCATGAACACCGAAAAGAACGTAGCCGCCGCGGCGACGGCGATCATCGGCCAGAAGGTCCTGCCCGGGATGGAGCGGGAGTTCGAGTCATGGCAGGAGGATCTCAACGCCGCGGCCGCCTACTACCCCGGTTTCCTCGGCGCCGAGATCTCCCCGCCGACGGCGCTGCAGTCCGATTGGGTCGTCGTGTACCGGTTCGACTCGGTGGCGCATCTGCAGGCGTGGATCAACAGCGCGGCCAGGCAGACGTATCTCGGCACCGGCGCCAAGTACTTCGACGGTCCAGCGACCCAGCAGGTGGTCAGCAGCGGCACCCAGTCACCGGATCCGCTGGTCACCGTGGTGGTCACGCACCGCGTCTCCCCGAACCAGGTCGACGACTTCCTCGCCTGGCAGCACCACATGGTCCAGGAGGAGAGCAGGTTCGAGGGGTTTCGCGGGACCGAGCTCTTCCGCCCCGTCGAGGGGCTTCAGGCGGAATGGACCACGCTGTACCGCTACGACAGTGCGGAACACCTCGACGCCTGGCTGACGTCGCCCCAACGGCAGAGGATCCTGGCCGAGGGCGAGAAGTTCAGCGACTTCCAACTGCGTACGATCGACAACTCGTTCGGCAGTTGGTTCGCCTTCGAGGGCAACGGCAAGGAGGCACCGTCGCCGCCCTCCGAGACCAGGACCTCCCTCGCGGTCTGGGTCGGCCTGTACCCGACTGTCGTGCTGCTGACGCTTGCTCTGTCCCCGCTGCACATGTCGCTCTGGATCGGCCTGCTCGTGGGCAACCTGCTGTCGAGTTTCCTCATGAGCTTCCTGACCATGCCCTACTACGTGAACCCGATGCTCGGGCGATGGCTGCGGCCGGCACCGGACGAACCGGCCAGGGCCAACCTCCGTGGTCTCGGTGTGGTCGCGATGGCGATGGCCTTCTGGGTCGTCGTCTTCTACCTCGTCACGGTCCGGTTCTGGACGCTGCCCTGACCGGCGACTTCGGCGGCCTGCCGTCCTGAAGCCGAGCGGCTTCTTCAGGAGGCAGTACTGGTCGTGCCCGGGTGGATCTCGCCGCAGTCCAGGCGACGGTGGTCGTCCGCGGCGGAGTGGACGTAGTCGTAGCCCACTCCGTTGCGGTTGGCCCGGCCCGTCCGTCCCGCCGTGTCGGCGGGGACGATCGTCACCGAACGGCCGGGGAAACGGCTGCGCAGCATGTGCTCAGTGAGCGTGCGCGCGAAGCCGATGCTGAGCTCGCCGGACTGCAGCGAGCTCTCCTTCACGTCGTGCGAGCGCGGTTCGCCATCGGCTGGATCGTACGGAAGGGAGGAGCGGCGCACCCAAGTGCGCGGGGGCGCGTGACTTGGGCTTCGCCCGGGCGGGTCGGTGCCGGCGCCTTGGACGCGTCTCGCCCCCGAGTTCCACGCTGCCGAGGGGTCTCGGGCGGGCGGCAGACAGCGACCTGGTTCCGGGGCGGTCGAGCACCGACCGGCTCATCGGGTAAGCCGGCATCCGGTCAGCATGAGTCGCCGGGCTTTCCTTGAGGATTGCCTGAACAGGCGCCGCTGCGGCGCGAAAGCCCAGGCGTGAAGCCGTCTCGCCCGAGCGGAGCGATGTTCCTCACAATCCTCGACCGGCGTGCCCCGGTGTAGAGTCGACACCGCCCTTGACCTGCAGAAAGCTGGCAGGGAGCCGTCTTCCAGGAGTTCAACATGCTGCGCACCATGTTTAAGTCCAAGATCTAACGCTTGGTCATCTCCGCAGGTCAGAGGCATGATAGCCGGGCTGAGGTCAGCAAACAGTCAGCATTAGGCGCGGTTGCGTCCTCGCGTTGCTGACCTCCGGGCTGGGGAGTGACCCGGCCAGGGTCGTCCGCCAACCCCCACCCGGAGGTTTCATTCGTGCCCCGACAGCTCGCCCGCGGCATGGGGTCCTTCTTCAAGGACTGCGACTGTGCCAAGCCAACGCGCTGCCCGCACCCGTACACGATTCGATTCAGGGACGCTCTCGGCAAGCAGCGTGAGGAGACCGGCTACGGCACGCAGGACGACGCGATTGAACGCCTCACGCAGCTCTACGCGGAGAAGAAGCGGACGGCGCCATCTGTTGCCGAGGCCCGCCGAGAACTCGGCCAGCAGACGGTTGAGGAATACGCGAAGCAGTGGCGGCCCCGGCAGCGCCGAATGACGGAGTACTCCACGGGCGAGCACGTTGACAGCTCCATCAATGTGCACATCATTCCTCGGCTCGGATCGCGGAAGCTGAACTCTGTCACGCCAATCGTGGTCGAGCGTTTCTTGGACGAGTTGGAGGCCGATGGGGTCGGTCGCGGCAACCAGGTGAACATATTCCGCACGCTGAAGGCGATCCTGCGGGACGCTTACGGCAAGGGAGCCATGGTGGATGACCCTGCAAAGGGCGTCCAAGAACCGGAGTACGTCCGGGAGAAGGTGGTCATCCCGTCCCTCGCCTACGTGAAGAAGGCGCTGGCTGTCGCTGATGAGCTTCTCGCGCTCGAGATCGTCATGATGGCGGGTTGTGGATTGCGAAATGGCGAGGCTCGGGCGGTCAACATCAATAACGTCGTGGCGGACGATGTCTATAGAGTGCATGAGCAGATCCACTCCAACACACACAAGCCGGCGAAGCTGAAGCACCGCAAGGCGGGAGAGTTCAGGGAGGTTCCTTTGCCGCGATCGGTGCGGGAAGCCATGGAGCGATACGAGGAGAAGCACGGAACCACGAAGCAGGGATATCTGCTGCGTGGCCCCAGTGGGTACTACACAGAGCCGATGGAACGCCGTCGCGTGCAGAAGCTGTTCAAGGACCTTCCCGCGGAGCGCGGTGTCGGCATGTACAGCTTTCGGCACTACTTTGCCTCGAACTCGCTCGGGAACGGCATACCCATCACCGACGTGGCGGAATGGATGGGGCACAAGTCGATCGAGGAGACAGGAAGATCTTGGTCGATCCCCTGGATAGCAGAGGCCCTTGTGTGTCACGGAACCGCACTCACCCCACTGGACACCCACGCCGAGCACCTAACTTCGTGGCATTGCGTGATCATTCCCGGCCGATCACGAGAACGACGGAGCCCTGGGGCAGCCAGCCACTCACAACGCCACCGGCCAGCCCCGGAAGAATCGAGGCTGAACCACAGGGCGGTCTGGTGCGTTGTGAGATTACGTTGATCCTGACTTGCGATGGAGGGTTCCATGCCTAAATCGACAGATGCGGAACGAGCCGCCGCCGTCCTTGCCTTCTACGGTCTCGGCGGAAGCCAGGCCATCCTGGCTCCGGGATACCTGCCGAGTCAACATGCGCCGCAAGGCGCCACTGAATTCGAACAGAGTATGCGGATTCGGCTGGACAAACTCGCTAGAGATAATTCTGGGTATAGTGCGGGGCCGGAGGAAGCGGCCGCCTTGCGGGCGGCGGGACTGCATCTGAAAGAACGCGGGAATGGCAAATGGGGCATTGACAGAACCAAGGTGGGCTCAGAAGCGGAAGTCAAGGCAGATGCCATAGACCAGCAGAATGCCGCCAACGTCCTTGCCTTTTACGGTCTCGGCGGAAGCCAGGCCATCCTGGCTCCGGGATACCTGCCGAGTCAGTCTGCGCCGCAAGGCGCCACTGAATTCGAACAGAGCATGCGGAGGCGGCTGGACAGCCTCGCTAGAGAAAATTCTAAGTATCGTGCGGGGCCGGAGGAAGCGGCCGCCTTGCGGGCGGCGGGACTGCATCTGAAAGAACGGGAGAAAGGCGGATGGGCCATTGACAGAACCAAGGTGGGCTCAGAAGCGGAAGTCAAGGCAGATGCCATAGACCAGCAGAATGCCGCCAACGTCCTTGCCTTCTACGGTCTCGACGGAAGCCAGGCCATCCTGGCTCCGGGATACCTGCCGAGTCGATATGCGCCGGAAGGCGCCACTGAATTCGAACAGAGCATGCGGATTCGGCTGGACAGACTCGCTAGGGATAATTCTGGGTGCAGTGCGGGGCCGTTGGAGGCGGCCGCCTTGCAGCGGGCGCAATTTCCCTTGAAAGGACGCGGGAATGGCAGATGGGGCATTAATAAATCTGCCGTGACTGCTCAGGTCGTTGATTACGCGTGAGCGGGTGGCAGCCAGGGGTTTCCGGCGAAGAGGTCGCGGAGCACGGTCAGGGGGTTGAGGTCGT